>NZ_JBQGWG010000018.1:0-67023 GCF_052073805.1 Ornithinimicrobium panacihumi
TGACGAGGCTCGTCGAAGTTCCCCAGTGATGCTCACTGAATTTCCCCACCTTGGGCGGTGGTCAGTGTAGGGGTTGGCGGGTGGCGGCTCGCAGGGTGCCCTGGCGGGCGTGGTGGTCGCGCAGCCGGTAGGAGTCGCCTTCGAGGTTGAGCACGACGGAGCGGTGCAGGAGCCGGTCGAGCATGGCTGCGGCGACGGTGCTGTCGCCTAGGACCTCGCCCCAGGATGCGACGCCGCGGTTGGTGGTGAGCACGATGGACGTCTTGAGGTAGCGCTGGGAGACGACCTGGAACAGCGCGGAGGCGGCCTCGCCGGGCAGCGGCAGGTAGCCCAGCTCGTCGATGATGAGCAGGGTTGGGCCGGCGAAGAAGCGCATGGTGGTGGCCCAGCGTCCTTCGATCGCGGCGCGGTGGCACCGGGCGGCCAGATCGGCGGCGGTGGTGAAGTAGGTGCGGTACCCGGCCTCGGCCGCGGCCCGGCCCAGGCCGACGGCCAGGTGCGTCTTGCCGACGCCGGGCGGGCCGATGAGCAGCACGTTGGTCGCCGACTCCAGGTACCGGCAGGTGGCCAGTTCGTCGATGAGCTTGCGGTCGACGTTCGGGGCGGCGTCGAAGTCGAAGTCGGCCAGGGTGGCCGGGGTGGGCAGTGAGGCGAACCGGAGCCGGCCGGCGAGCTTGCGGGCCTCGGTCGCCTCAACCTCGCGGGCGAGCAGGTGCTCCAACGTCGCGGTCATCGACCACCCCTGCTCGGCGGCGGTTGCCAGGACGGTGGGCAGGTGCTCGGCGGCGGCGTGCAGCTTCAACGCGGCCAGGTGGGAGCGCAGCTGCTGGTAGGTCGACGCCTGGCTGGTGATCATCGGCGCCGGCAGCGCCTCGGTCGTCGTCGCGGTCGTGGGTGTGGTGTTCATCGGGTCAGGGTGTTCCTTCCTCGGGCTGCTTTGTCGTAGGCGGACAGGTCGATGACCACGTCCGCGGTGGTGGCGGGCTCGGGTTGGTGGCGGGCGCGCAGCGCCTGCGCGGCTGCCTGGGCTGCGGGGCCGGGTGGGATGCGTTCCTTGCGCCGGTGCGGCACAGAGGCGTCGTGCCCGGCGAGGACGCGCGCCTCGAGCGCGGTGACGTGGGCGTGCTCGCGGACCATGACGCCAGCACCGTCGGGGGCGAGCTCGTGCCGGGCGATCACCGTCCCGGAGGTGGTGGCGATGTCGATGCGCGTGCTGCCCAGGCGCCAGGTGACGGTCACCTGGGCACGGGCGAGCTCGGGGGCGACGGAGTAGAAGTTGCCGCGCCAGGCCACCAGCGCCTGCGCCGAGACGACCCTCTCCTCGGTGATCGACGCGGGGAACGGGACGGTCGGGACCGGGGCCAGCGGTTCCTTGGCGGCGAGGGTGAGCACGGAGGCCTTCCCGTCGGGGCCGCCGGGCCGCATGCGGGCATCGCCACGGGTGGTGCAGAACTTGTCCAACGACGCCTGCGCCTGCTCCACGGTGACCTCGTCGGCCAGGGTGCGCCACCAGCGTTGGGCGGCGGTGTGGTTGGCCTTCTCCACCACGCCCTTGCGGTTGCCGCGCCGCGGCGGGCAGATCTCCACACCGACGCCGTAGTGCTTGGCCACCGCGGCGAACGACGCGGACACACGCCCGGTGGCCGGGTGGCACACGGTGGCCATCCGGTCGAACCGCCACGAGCGCGTGAGCCCGCCGAGCGCTCTGGTCACGCGGTCGAGGGCGCCGATGAGGTGAGCCTGGTCCATCGAAGGGCACAGCACGCCGCGCCACCGGCCGGAGTGGGCCAGGGCACCGACGAGCAGGAACGCCTTGGTGCCCCAGCCCCAGTGCTCGGGCGGGTCCGGCAGCTCGACCCAGTCCCACTGGGTCTCCTCACCCGGTGGGTGCTCGATCACCGCCGCCGGGCGGCCCTTCGTGCCGGCGCACGGTTCGCAGTGCGGGCGCAGCCCGCGGGTGCGGACCTGCCGGGTGAAGGTGGAGTAGGCCTTGTCGTACCCCAGCTCGACGACCTCGTCGTACAGGGTCATCGCCCACAGGTGCGGGTCCTCGGCCAGCCGGGCGCGGACGTAGTCCACGAACGGCTCGAACGGGTCCTGCCCCGCCGGCTTGCGGACGCCCGCGGCCCGGTCTCCGCGCAGGTAGGCGCGGATGGTCTTACGGTCCCGACCCAGATGCCGGGCGATCGCTGAGATCGTCCAGCCCTGCCGGGCCAACGCGTGAACTTCGATGTCTTCCTCCCGTGACAGCATGGGACGAGGGGCTCCTTCGAGTAGGCGTGTGGTCAGAGACCGCCATCATCGAAGGAGCCCCGCCCGTCCCCGGATGGGGCCACAGGGTGGGGAATTTCAGTGAGCAGAACTGGGGAGATTCACCTGAGCGCCGTCACGGCCGAGCAGCAGGATCTCCTCCCGCTCGGCCAGCGCCGAGGTGGCGGCGATCAGATCCGGATCCTGGTCGCCGGGGTCGAACCACTCACCAAGCATCTCGATGCGGCCGTCGAGGGTCATGTTCTGGGTGATCGCGAGTGTCCTCATGCAGGGTTCGACCGCTTCAGCGCCGTGAACTCATCGCCGCTTGACGTGGTGCGCCGGTGTCACCACGATGCCAGCCCCCACTTCAAGGAGGGGATCTAGACGATGCGCCCGCGCATCACCGCCACCCCCAAGATCGTCTCCCGCCAGGTCGACGGCGACGGGGGGACGGGATGGGCGAGTTGCAGATCGACTGAGCACACCTACCCACTTACAGGTATGAGGTGCCGGAGAGAACCAGCAGGCCGTCGGCACCCGAGCCCTCGCTGGCCCCAGCGCTCGGTCATGTGGTTCACGCTCGGCCTGCGCCGTCTCCCCCGTCCTGGCAGCGTGAGGACCCATGGACACCATCGCCTCTGCCCTGCTCGAGATCCTCACCCCCGAGGCGGGGTGGAGCGCGCAGCTCGTGGTCAGGGTGACGCTCAGCACTGTTCTGCTCTTCACCTTCATCCTGGTGCTGGCCAGGACGTTCGGGACGCGGACCTTCGCCTCGTTCACCTCCTACGACTTCCTCACCAACGTGGCTGCGGGGTCGCTGGTGGCCAGTGCGATCCTCGGCAGAAGCATCGTGGAGGCTTCGCTGGCTCTGCTCGTCCTGGTGCTCCTCCAGTTCGTCGTGTCCGGGGGGAGCGCCCGCTGGCGAGGAGCGCAGGACGCCGCCGACAACGACCCGGTGGTCCTCGTCGAGCGCGGCGTGATCCAGGAACGCGCCATGCGCAGAGCGCGGGTGTCGCGGGCCATCCTCGACCAGCACGTGCGGCAGGCCGGCCTCGACGACGTGGGCGGGGTGCGCCTCGCGGTGCTGGAGTCGGGCGGCTCGATCAGCGTGCTGACAGGGTGAGCACGCCTGGGCTCACTCGTCCAGGTAGGACTTCATCTCCGCGATCTCACGCTCCTGGGCCTCGATGATCTCCTGGGCCAGCTGCTGCACACGCGGGTCCTCCAGGTCGGCCCGCTCGCTGGTGAGGATCGCGATCGAGTGGTGCGGGATCATCGCGCGCATCCACGCGTCGTCGCCGACGGTCGCCTGGGACCGCACGAGGAGCAGCCCCGCCCCAAAGAGCACGACCGCGCCGGCCACGATCGCCAGGTTCTTGGCCCTGTCCTTGTACATGTGGATCATGAAGCCCAGCATGATGAGCATCATCGTGGCGGTCGACATCATCGTCATGAAGAACCTCGTCCAGCTCCAGTAGGCGTGGCTCCAGGAGTAGGTGTTGAGGTACATCACGACATACATGACGACCGCCGCCGAGAGGATCATGGCGAAGAAGCGCAGGTAGGAGCCGTGCTTGCCGTGGCCCTTGTCCCCGTCGTGCTGCGCGTGATCCTGCTGGTGGTGGGGCTCGGTGCCGTGGTCGTGGTCGTCATCGCGATCGTGGGCCGGGCCGGGGGTGGGGTGGGACATCATCGGGCCTTCCGTCAGGGGTGGAGGGACGCTGCCGACGCTACACCCGGGCGTCGGCCCCCGCCCTGCGAATGCGCCGTCACCAAGATCCAGGCCCGAGACTCAGGGAACGCAGGTTACTCTCCCCTTGCGCCGCGGGTCGGCCGGCCGTGGGTGACGACCCGGTGGACTGGCCGATCGCGGCGCGGCGACTGGGCCTGGCACCGCATACCTGATATGCCAGAGGCCAACCCGACCCAGACCGAAGGACTCGACGATGAGCACTCCGACCACGCAGGACCGATCCTCCGGCGGCGGCGCCCGGTTCATGCGCCCGCTCAACACCCTCGTGGAGCGGTTCATCCCCTCCGCCCTGGTCTTCGCGATCGTCCTGACTGTGGTGGTGATGGCCGGCGCGCTGATCCTGACCGACTCCGGCCCCGGCGACATCGTCAAGGCCTGGGGCGACGGGCTCTCGGGACTGCTGGCCTTCATGACCCAGATGGCCCTGATCCTGCTGCTGGGCTACATCCTGGCCAATACCGGCCCCGTGCGTGCCGGGCTGCGTCGGCTGGCCGCCATCCCCAGCGGCCGGGTGATGCCCTACGTCTTCGTCGCGCTCGTCACCTGCATCGCGGCCCTCTTCACCTGGGGCCTCGGCCTGGTGGTGGGCGCGCTGCTGGCCAAGGAGGTGGCCGCGCAGGGCCGTCGCCGCGGCGAGCCCCGGCACTTCCCGCTGCTGGTCGCAGCCGGCTACACCGGGATGGTCGTGTGGCACATGGGCTACTCCGGGTCGGCCCCCCTCGTGGCCGCGACGCCCGACAGCTTCGTCGCCGAGCAGCTGGGCACCCCCTTGTCCATCACCCAGACGACGTTCTCCGCGTGGAACATGATCACTGCGCTGGTGGCCGTGATCGTCGTCGCGGCGACCATCGCGATGATGGCTCCCAAGAGCCCCGCCTCGGTCATCGAGATGCCCGAGCACCAGATGGCCGAGGACGAGATCGTCTACGACGTGGACACCCCTGCGGACCGGCTCGACGCCTCCCGCCTGGTCACCCTGATCCCCGGCCTGCTGCTCCTGGCCTATCTCTTCCTGCACTTCCGTGACGGCGGCGCTGTCACGCTCGACATCGTCAACTGGTCCTTCCTGACCCTGTGCCTGCTGATGGTGCGCAATCCCTTCGAGATCATCGAGCTCACCAAGCGCGCCGCCTCCAACGTCGGTGAGATCCTCCTCCAGTTCCCGCTCTACGCCGGAATCATGGGCATCATGGGCGGCACCGGCCTCATCACGATCCTGTCCGAGTCGATCGTGGCGGTGGCCTCCCCTGCGACCTTTGGCGTCCTCGCCTTCCTGTCCGCCGGCCTGGTGAACTTCTTCGTCCCGTCCGGAGGCGGCCAGGTCGCCGTGCAGGGGCCGGTCCTGCTGCAGGCCGCCGAGACCTTGGGAGTCGACCCCGAGGTCGCGATCATGGCGCTGTCCTACGGCGACCAGTGGACCAACATGATCCAGCCCTTCTGGGCCCTGCCGCTGCTGGCGATCGCCAAGCTGAAGATCCGCGACATCCTCGGCTACACCGTCATGGTGATGCTGACCACGGGTGTCGTCTTTGTGGGCGCGATGCTGCTGCTGGGCACCGGCGTGTGACCACCGGGGCGAGCCCGAGGTCCGGGCTCCGCCTCCCTCACCTCAGGTCTCCAGATCCCCGGTCTCCAGCATCTTGACCATCACCAGCGCCAGGTCGTGCCCCAGCGGGGTGGGCACCAGCCGCTCCCGGTCCTCGACGATGGCACCGAGGTCGATGAGGAACGCGACGGCCCAGCGGATGCCCTCGTCGCTCTGCTCACGGTTCGGATAGGCGCTGGCCTCGCCGAAGATGGTGTTGCGCGGGTTGGTCCACCAGGCGTCGGCCAGCTCCTCGCGGGTGGTCCACTCGGCATCGTCCATGGCCAGCGGCAGCAGCACGAAGATGATCTCCGGCAGGTCCCATCGCGGCCGCTGCTGGATCAGCACCGTGGCGGCCATGTGCAGTACGAGCGGCACCAGTTCCTCGGCGTCCTGCGGCAGCTCCGGCAGACCCACGGCCTTGCGGCCGCGCACCTCGACGAGCCGCCCGGCCATCGCCGCCAGCCACAGCTGGTCTAGCTCGGGGATGTCCATCGCGCTGCGGCGCCACCGCTCGTCGAGCTGCTCGCCCTCGATCTCGGCGCGCCGTGCCGGGTCGGCCATCGCCGCCGCCCGCTCGGCGGCGGGCATGCCCCATACCCCCCGACAGGTCCCCACCAACCCCAGCTCGCGGTATGCCGCTCGAGCCACCTGGGGTCGGAGCACCTCCTTGGCAGTCGTCTCCTTGCCCTCGCCGATCCACCGGGCCAGCTCGAGGGCACGGCGCAGGAAGGGCGCCGACCTCGCGTAGGGCGCCGACGCCGCCGGGTCGGACATCATGATCCGCTCGTCGCGCTGCACCTCCTGCCCCGCGGCAGACAGGAGGAGCTGCTCGGCTCCGAAGGGCGCGGGTCCCGACCCGCGGGGTGAACGCTCCAGCCGTTCGTCGATCGACTGCGCGTTCCACGCCGTGACGATCCGGTCGAGCATCTGCTGCAGCTCCTCGGCAGATCCGGCGCTCGTCGCGTCGAGGCCGAGCTCCTTGCCGAAGGCGAGCAGCTGCCGGTTGATGCCCTGCGCCTGGGGGTCGTCGTAGCGCTCCCCCATCCGCGGAACGGCGCGACGGAACTCCAGCGCGAGCCGTTTCGGCGGCGCCGACTCGAAGGCCATCTGACCGTGGCCGCGCAGATAGCGCCACAGCGTCTCCAGGGTGGTGCCCATCGCCTCCGGGTCCGGCTCGCGGCTGCCGTGGCCGGGCCAGCGCACCAGCAGGAGGTGCTCCACGCTGCCGGCCGGCCACACGCCCGGCGCCAGCCCGTCGTGGGTCTCGCGCAGCCTCACCATCTCCTCGAGCAGGTCATCGTCCAGCGTCAACTTCTTGCGATCAGCCCACGCGCGGACACGTTCCACCAGCTGGAGGTAGTCGGTCGGTTCGTTCACCTGCCCATCCTCCCAGGCCGGGGCGAGGGGACGGCAAGAGCCTTTCGACGGCCATCGTCGCGCCCTGCTCGCACGCGACGAGGCTGCCGTGGCGGCGGCCCGGCTAGATTCGGACCATGAGCAGACGCCGAGCTGACAAGAACGCGCGCCGGCAGCGGCGTCGGGCGGGAGCCGGAGGGCGACACCTCCACGCTGTCGGTGGCACGGCGGGCGAGCGCTCCGTCGGGCCGGGCCTCCCGCCGCCCAGCCGCACCATCCCGCCGGAGCTGGACGGGCCGGGCTCGCTGGTCGAGGCGGTGCGCGCGGCGGCGTCCTCACCCGAGCCGCTCGACCTGATCTCCCTCGCGAGCACCATCCACGTCACCGGCGACGCCAGGCTGCAGGACCCGTTCTCCCGGGAGGAGCCGAGCGCCCCGACCGAGGAGCTCGTCGAGGCGCTGATGAGCATCCCCGCCTGGGAGACGCAGCTCCTGTGCCGCGTGATGGCGCACCTCAGCCCCGACGACGCGCTGCGGCGACGGGTCCGCCGGAGGCAGCCCCGCCACATACCTGGTCCGGCGTGGGTGGACGACCTCGAGGCGCTCGCGCCGGTGCGTGCCGCACTCCTCAGCGACCCCCTAGGTGACGGGGAGAACGTCGCCCTCGAGCTGGCCATGCCCGGTGGCGGGACCAGCGTGCTGGTGGTGCTCGTCGACCACAACGCGGGCAGCTGGGTCAAGGACGCCTTCACCGTCCCGGTGGGCCTGGAGGGCTACTCGGGGCACATGCAGAGCATCGATCTCGGGACGTGGCTGTCGATCTCGCCCCTCCACCTGGCCGAGGCAGGCCGCATCCTCGACGCCGCCGTGCAGCACGCCCTCATGATGGTGCCGCGGCCGGACGGCGACACCTGGCCGGCGACGCTCACCCTGCTCGAGCACGTCCTGTCGCAGCTGCCGGCGGCACCGGCGGAGGCCGAAGCCCCGCTGGCCGAGGAGGACTTCGAGGCGTGGGCCGCCGAGGCGGACGCGCGGCGCGACAGCCTGCTCGCCAACTTCGTGGCCAGCGATCACTGGGCCTGGGCGAAGGACGGCGCCGAGCTGGACGTGGCGGACCTGCTGCTGTGGATCCACGACTCTTTCTTCGGCAACGACGGCATCCAACGGGTGTCTCCCACCACCGTCGAGATCGTGATGCTCGACCTGTGGCCGCGCAAGGCCGTTGCGATCGGCGAGCGCAGCCGGGAGCTGTTGCCCGACGTGCTGCGCGGCTGGATCCGGCACATCCACAGCGTCACCGGGATCCCCGACGAGCTCACCCAGGACACCCTCGACGCGGTGGATCTCCACGAGCCGGAGCTGAGGGAGCTGCTCGCGGGTGAGCCGCCGCCGGGGGTCGCCGAGACGATGGCGCGCCTCCTGGCCGGAAGTGGGCTCGGGGACGGCAGCCCTTGGTTGGCAGAGCGCTTCAGCGACCCGGCCATCCTCGAGGACCTCGATGACGACCCCCTGCCCGACGAGCCAAGGTCGTTGCCGGAGGACCTGCCCGACCGGGTCCGCGACCACCTCGAGGCCGCGCTGGAGCTCGCCGAGCCGGTCGCGATGGAGGTCGGTGGCACCGAGGCCCGCACCGCGCTGCGGCGGATGACCAGGAAGCTCTGCGAGGCCGACCCGAGGTTGTTCTCACGGGCCAAGGTCGTGGGGCGGACGGCCGGGGCCCTCCTGTGGGTGATGACGGGCATCAACGAGCTCGCCGGCTATCGCGGCGAGATGTCAGTCGGTGACCTGCTCGAGCGGGTCGGCGTCAGCGGCACCGTCGCCGACCGCGGCAACCTGCTCCTGCACAGCCTCGGCTGGCGCGACCGCGACGATGCGAGCTACCGGGTGCTCCACCCCGAGCTCACCGTCAGCTCCAAGCGAGCCGGCGTCATCCGGGCCCGCGACTGGAGCCTAGACGATGGGACGGGTGACCGGCCAAGTGCGACGGTAGATGCATCAGTCCGCCAGGGTAGACTTCTACCATGAGCCTGAACATCAAGAATCCACGCACCCACGAGCTGGTGCGGCAGCTGGCTCAGCAGACCGGCCAGAGCCAGACCTCGGCCGTGGAGGACGCTGTCCGCCGCCGCCTCGACGAGCTCGCCAGGGAGCGGGGCGGTGCCGGGTCTGCCGCCAAGGCCCGCATCGACCTGGTGACCGGCATCTGTGCGGCCTACGCGGCTGATCTGCGGCCGGAGGACCGCGAGCGCATCCTCAACGCCGATGAGTGGCTCTACGACGAGCACGGACTCCCCCGGTGATCCTCGACACCTCAGCCCTCGTCGCGATCCTGCTCCGCGAGCCGGAGGGCGAGGGCCTCCTTGCCGCAGCCGCAGCCAGCGACGACCTGCAGCTCAGCGCGGGCACGGCTCTCGAGGCCTCGATCGTCCTGGACAGCCGGCACGCCCCTCAGCAGCAGCGCCGCCTCGACGACCTCCTGGCCGCGCTGGAGGTCCGCGTCGTCCCCTTCGACGAGGAGCAGTGGGCGATCGCGCGCGCCGCCTACCGGGACTTCGGAAAGGGCAGCGGCCACCCCGCGAAGCTGAACATGGGTGACTGCTATGCCTACGCGCTGCATCGCCAGACCGGCCTGCCACTCCTCTTCGTGGGTCAGGACTTTTCTCTCGCCGGAGTGGCCAGCGCGGTGCGCTGAGACCCCCTCGCGAGTCGACCCGTGCCCCACTTTTCGTGGGTTTCCAGGGAAAACGCCGCGAAAGGACGTGCACGTGCTGGCGGCGGAGGACGTGGGGTCCGGGGCTGGGTGGGCCGCCCTTCCGGGACGGCGTGCTCCTGGGCTGTGTCCGCTGGGCTGACCCTTTGGCGCGTTCACGACCGGGCGGATCGCGGTCAGGACCGGGCGGATGCCTCGTCCTGGGTGAAGTCAGGGTTGTGCGGCTGGTGAAGTCAGGGTTGTGCTGCGAGATCCACGTTTTCGACGTGGATTTCCCCGCACAACCCTGACTTCACATGACCCTGCCGGTGGTGATGGCGGAGCCGTGTCGGCGGTGAGGGCGGAGCGTTCCTCAGGCCGACGATGGAGAGGGCGGCTCGGCGGGCGCCCCCTCGGGAGACAGTCGCCGCCGCTCGGCCTCGGTGACCGTGTCCCCCGGAAACAGCCGCTGCCGCTCGGCCTCGATGACCTGCCGCGCCAGGTCCGCCTCGCTGATGTCGTAGGCCTCCGGGGCGGCCTGCGCGGTCTCGCTCACCCGGGCGTAGCGGCCGAAGATCTCGGTCTTGCCGGCCAGCAGCTCGACCAGACGCTCGTCGACGCTGTCCTCGGCCAGGAGGCGGTGCACCTGGACCGACTCGAGCTGCCCCATCCGCCGGGCCCGGGCGATCGCCTGCCACTCCGTGGTCGGCTTGAGCTGGGGCTCGCAGATCACCACGACCGAGGCGGCCTGGATGTTGAGCCCGACGCCACCGGCCTGGATCTGCGCGACCAGCGCCGCCCCGTGCGGCGCGGCGCTGAACTCGTCGACCACCAGCTGCCGCTCCGCCGCCGGCACCGACCCGGTCAGCGGCCCGAAGATCGGGGAGTCGTCCGCCGCCCGCAGGGCCTCTACCACCCGGTCCAGCACGTCGCGGAAGTAGGAGAAGACCAGCACCCGCCGACCGTTCTCCTCCGCCTCCTGCACGATCTCGACCAGCCGCTCCAGCTTGGCGGACCCGACCACGGACCCCGGCCCCTCGCCGATGTCGCCGGTGCCCGTGCCGGTGCCGGTCCCCGTGCCGATCCCGGCGACGAACGCCGCCCGACGCATCGCCATGAAGTTCCCCTCCGCGACGGCGTCCCGATAGGCCTGCTCATCCGCCGCGGACAGCTCGATCCACTCCTCGACCTCGACCAGGTCGGGCAGCTCGACGAGCACGTCCTCGGTGTTGCGCCGCAGATAGACCGGCGCCACGGCACTGCGGAACTCCGCCGGCCCCAGCTCCCTGCCCGCGATCAGCTCGGGGTCCAGATAGTCCACGAGCACCGCGAACTCCCCCGTCCGGTTCTCCAACGGCGTCCCGGTCAGCAGCACGACCTGCCCGGTGCGTCGGGCCAGGGCGGCCACGCTCTGGGACCGCTTGGCCCACGGGTTCTTCACGTAGTGCGCCTCGTCCACGACCAGCGCGTCCAGCTCGAACCCGGCCAGCCCCTCGCCCAGGGTCCGCAGCGTCGAGTAGGTCGTCACCGCCACCCCGCCCTCGCGCCGCCACGCCTCCAGAGCCTCCTCCCGCAGCGCCCCGTGCAACCGCCGCGACGGCAGGGTCGTGCGCCGGTCGATCTCGCGCACCCAGTTGCTGACCACGGCCGCTGGGCACACGACGAGGAACCACCGCGAGCCCTCCGCGGCCAGGTGCGCCAGCACCGCCAACGCCTCGATCGTCTTGCCCAGCCCCATCTCGTCCCCCAGCAGCACCTTGCGCTGGACGAGGGCGAAGCGCGCGGCGAAGCTCTGGTAGCCGCGCAGCGACACGGTGAGGTGCGTGGCATCCAGCTCCTGCGCCCGGACCGCCTCGATGAGGTCCTCGGGCAGGTCGCCGGCGACACCGGTCTCCTCGATCAGCCCCAGCTCGGACAGCAGCGCCAGGTAGTCGGTCGGCCGGGCCACGAAGTCGTCCCACGGGTCAGCCCGCCCCGCCTCGTCGAGGGAGCCCCGCAGCTCGGCCGCCCGCTCGAGCAACGGGCCGGCCACCTCGCGCAGCAGCTGCCCCGGCGAGCCCGGCCCGACGACCGCGACGTGCGTCGTCGCCGGCCCGATCCGTGAGGTGAGCGGCTGCAGTGCCTGGGCCATCCCGACGACATCCGTCGCCTTCGCGCCCTGCCGCACGACCTCCCAGGTATGCAGTGCCGCCAGCAGCTCCGCCCCCTCACCGCTCCTGCGGTGCGGGTCGAGCTCCACCTTGGCGTCCTCCCGAGCCATCCGGTGCAGGCTTGCGGCCGCACCGAGCATCCGCAGACCAGTGACCTCCCCGACGCCGGGGATCGCCCGGATCCGCTCGCCCCAGGTGAGCACGTCCTGGACGGTGCGCAGTCCGGCCTCGGTCAGGGCGCCGACCCGCAACCGCTCGCGCGTGGCCTCGCGGAGGCGGTCGAGCGGCATACCCTCCAGGAGCCTGGTGGCCTCGGCCGAGCGGACGGCCTCCGCCGCGTCGAGCACCCGCTGGCGTGCCCGTTGCTCGTCGGTGATCAGGCCCGCGAGCAGCCCGACCGCGGCAGGCAGGCCGGCGAGGTCGGAGACCGGCACGAGGTCACCCGACGGGCTGATCAGCCGCAGGTGGTCGCCGAGCGCCACCCGCCCGCCGAAGATCTGCTCGACCGGGACGGGCAGGGCGGGCTCGCGCGTCTGCCCCCGCAGCTGGCCCAGGAGCTGGGCGGTGATGTCGTCGCCCCACCGGGCGTTGCCGGCGATCAACCGACGCGCGGCGCCCTCCGCGTCCTCCCGCCCACGGCGGCCCAGGAACAGGCTGCGCAGCAGGCCGAGGCGGCGCGCCGAGGCGATGTCGCGGGGCACCTGCTCGGCGAGGTCGCGCAGGAGGGCGTCCTGGTCGGCAGAGAGCGGCAGCAGCGTCGCCGCGGCCGTCAGGTGACCCAGCCGGTCGTCGTCCCCGGTGCCGAGCGGGACCGCCTGGAGATGCGGCATACCCGGAAGATGCAGGTCCGCGAGCCGCGCGCGCAGCACCGAGGCGGCTTCCGCGGCGGCGGCGTGGGTGGCCGCCCGGTGGGCATGGACCTCCCGCGCCCCGGGCACCAGCGCCTCGGCCGCCTCCAACGCCTCGCGCAGCCGCGCCCGGTCCGGTCCGTCCATGTCAGACCGACCCTAGTCGCCCCCACCCTCACACCCCCGCCCATCTAGTCTTGCGGGATGACCTGGGTGCGCCACCGACCGAAAGGCCTGGCCTGGACCGTGCTGTTCGCGCTGCTGCTGATCGTCGGGCAGGGATTGTGGCGCTACACCCGCGGTGGGGTTCCGCCCGAGCAGGACCTGCTTGGCCTGGTGCTGCGGGTGGTCGTGGTGGCGCTGCTGGTGGGGATCTACCTGCGCTCCGGGGGCAGCACCAGCGCCTCCCGCGACGGCCTGACCGTGCACGACGGCGTCCGCCAGCACCAGCTCCCCGCCGCCGACGTGAGCAAGGTCGAGGAGGATCCCGCCCGCAACGGCGCCGTCGCGGTCCTGCGCAACGGTCGGCGCGTCGAGCTGCCGGGCGTGGCCGGATCCCAGGTCAAGGAAGTCCGCCGCGCCCTCCGCGGACGCTGAGGTCCAGGAAGCACGCAGCGATGGCCACACTCCCCCACCTCGACGACCGCGAGCGCCGCCACCGCCTGGCGGTCCGGCACGCGATCCACCCCGCCCACCGCCTCGGCACGGCCCTGGACGCCGCGCGGGCGATGACGGTCCTGCACGCCACCGAGGCCTCGACGGTCCACCTGTCGGTGCACGCCCGCACGGGGCTGGCGGGCCCGGCAGACGTCGACCGCGAGCTCTACGAGGAACGCTCGATCGTCAAGCAGCTGGCGATGCGCCGCACGCTCTTCGCCTTCCCGCGCGAGCTGCTGCCTGCTGCGCTGGGCAGCGCCTCGGCACGCGTCGCGACCGAGCAGCGCCGGCTGCTGGCCAAGGACGTCCAGGCCCACGGGATCGCCGAGGACGGAGCAGCCTGGCTCGCGACCGCGGCCGCCGCCGTGCTCGACCGGCTCGCCGACGGCACCCCTCGCACCGCGCGCCAGCTGCGCGAGGAGCTGCCCGAGCTGGAGGGGCGCATGAGCTACGGCGCGGGGACGAAGTGGTCCGGCACGACGAGCATCGGCCCGCGCGTCCTGACCACCCTCGGCGCCGAAGGCCTGCTCACCCGCGCCCACAACGAGGGGCACTGGCGCACGACCCGGCCCACGTGGACGCTCATGCGCACCTGGCTCGGCGAGCGGCCCGACCCGCTGCCGCAGGAGGTCGGCTATGCCGCTCTCGTCACCTCCTGGCTGCACACCTACGGCCCCGGCACCACCGAGGACATCCAGTGGTGGCTGGGCTCGACCAAGACGGCCGTGCGGGCCGCGCTGGCCGACGTCGGTGCCGTCGAGGTCTCGCTGGAGCGGGGCCGGACCGGCTGGGCCCTGGCCGACGACCTCGAGCCGACGCCCACCGTCGAGCCGTGGGCCGCTCTGCTGCCGACGCTGGACCCGACGACGATGGGCTGGAAGGAGCGCGAGTTCTATCTGGACCCGGCCAGGCGGCCCTACCTCTTCGACACCAACGGCAACGGCGGGACGACCGCGTGGTGGGACGGTCAGATCGTGGGCGCGTGGCTGCAGGATCCCGACGGGGTCGTCGAGGTCGTCCTCGTGCCCGGCGCCGATCCCGGCGACGAGGCGCGGGCCGCGCTCCAGGTCCAGGCCGACCGGCTCACGGCCTGGCTCGACGGGGCGATCATCACCAACGTCTACAAGTCGGCGTTGATGAAGGGCCAGCCCCTGCCCTGACGGGCGGCAGACCGTGTCGACGGTGGGGAGCGGACCGTGTCGCCGGTGGGGAGCAGACCGTGTCGACGCTCCGGGAAGGGGTGCGGTCAGCGCCCCATCGTGTCCAGCGCGGCCGCCAGACGCTCGATGGTGCCGTCGACGTCGTCCAGCTTGTCCAGGCCGAAGAGGCCGAGGCGCACGGTCGACCACTCCTCGCCCTCGCCGCAGAACAGCGGCACGCCGGCGGCGACCTGGAGGCCGACCTCCTTGAAGGCGGCACCGGTCTGGATCGAGGGGTCGTCGGCGTGCACGACCACGACGGTCGGCGAGGCGTAGTCCGGCGCGGCCACCGAGGCGAACCCGCGCTCGGCGAGCAGCGCGCGCACGGCCGTGCCCAGGTCCTCCTGGGACTTGCGCAGGGTGTCCAGGCCGCGCTCGACGGTCTCGCGGGCGATCTCGGTGTTGTGCAGGATCGCGTCGGTGGGCAGCGTCGCGCGGTAGGGCGCCTTGCCCTCGACATAGGCCTCGCTGACGTCGAGCCAGGCGGCCAGGTCGAGCGCGAAGCTGGTCGAGGTCCCGGCCCGCACGGCCTCCAGCCCGGCGTCCCCGAGCATCACGTAGCCGGTGCTCGGGCTGCCGCTCCAGCCCTTCTGCGGCGCGCTGACCAGGATGTCGATGCCCAGCTCGGCCATGTCGACCCACAGCGGCCCGGAGGCGACGCAGTCGAGGACGAAGATGCCACCGGCGGCGTGCGTGGCCTCGGCCACCGCGCGCAGGTAGTCGTCCGGCAGGACCATCCCGGAGGCGGTCTCCACGTGCGGGGCGAAGACGACCTCGGGGCGCACCTGCTCGATCCGGGCGGTGACCTCCTCGATCGGCGCCGGCACCCACGCGGACTGCGGCGAGTCGTCGACCGGCCGCGCCTGCAGCACGGTCACGTCCTGCGTGACGCGCCCCGCCTCCACGATCTGGGTCCAGCGGTAGGAGAACAGCCCGTTGCGCAGGATCATCACACGCTTGTCGGTGGCGACCTGGCGCGCGACCGACTCCATCGCGTAGGACCCGCCACCCGGCACCAGCGCCACCGACCGCGCGCCGTAGGTGCTGCGCAGGATCTCCAGGAGCTCCTGCATCACGCCGACGAAGCGCTGGGACATGTGGTTGAGGGAGCGGTCGGTGAAGACCACGGAGTACTCGAGGAGGCCGTCAGGGTCGATCTCGGGGCGGGGCAGCTGCATGCCTCCAACTGTCCCACAGCCACCTCCTGTCGACGGTATGCGGTGCCAGGCACCTTCGTGCGCCCGAGGCGAAGGTCTGGCGCACCTTTGATACAAACAAGCACATGTCCTCCGCCGCACCGCCCGTCCTGCACCGGTTGCTCGCTCTGGCCCTCGTCCTGCTCCTGGCGGGATCTTCAACGGTGGCGGCGGCAGCGGCGGACACAGCGGCGGGCACGGCAGAGGACACGGCGGGCGATGGGGCGGTGTGGCCTGACACGATGGCCACCGTGCCGGACCGCACGGTCTCGGTCGAGAGGTCGCCGGTGGGTGCAGCCGCGATCGCCTACACCGTCGGCACGACCGAGGGCCCCAGGCCCGGCGGCACGCCGCTCGTCCTGGCCGCGAGCGAGGACGTCTACCGGACGGTTGACGAGGCGGCGGCGCGAAGCACCTCGGCCGACCGGGGCCGGCCCGCCCCGATGCTGCTGTCCCCCGACGGCCGCACCCTCGCCGTCGGCGCCCGGCACCGCAACGGCACGATCGCCCTGATCGACCTGGGCACCGGCGAGAAGCGGGAGGCCTCGCTGTCCTACGTGACCTCCGGCATCCCGGTCGCCTTCGACCCGCAGGGCCGCTGGCTGTGGGTGATGGCCCGGGCCGCCGCGCCGAACGACTCCGGCAGCACCACCTTCGACGACTGGGAGTGGCAGCGGGTCGACCTCGAGGACGCCACCGCGATCCGGGTGCACTCGTTCGACCGGGCCATGGGGCTGACCGTCGTGCCCAACGGCGAGGAGGTCCTGGTCAAGGCTAGCCAGTCCCAGGCGCAGCGCTTCTCGACGGAGACGCTGGAGAAGGTGGGTGACCCCATCTCCCTCTCCGGGGACCTGGGGGCCGCCGCGGTGAGCCCGGACGGTGAGCGCGTCGTGACCAGCGGCCGGGACACGGTGCGGATCACCTCGCTGACCGACCCCGACGCCGAGCCGGAGCGGATCGAGGTCGAAGGTGACCTGGCCGTGCACTCCTGGCTCGACGACGAGACGGTCCTGGTCACGTCGACGGCCGAGGACGGCACCTGGCGGCTCGACGAGCTCGACCTCGCGACCCGCGCCATCACCCCGGTCACCACGCTCACGCCCGAGGACGGGCAGACCGTCCTGGAGGCCTCGATCGCGACCGACCTGTCCACCCCGGTCCAGACGCGCGAGGCCGGTGACCCCGACTACGGCGCCTCCGGCTGGCTCCCGTGGACGGTCGGCGGCCTGGCGCTGGCGGCGCTGGCCGGTCTGGCGTTCGTCCTGCGCCGCGTCAGACGGCGCGGCGCTGCGGCGGCCGCCCGTGGGTGACCAGATGCCCGGACGAGCGCCAACTGGCCATCTCCATCACGGCCAGGGCTGAGGTCTTCATCACCGCGCCCTCGCCCGAGAGCAGCTCGAGCAGCTCCTCGCAGGCGGGGTTGTGCCCGACCAGCACGACCGTCTGCTCCTCGCCCAGCGACCGCACCAGGGCCAGCAGGTCGAGCCCGTCGAAGGTGTAGGCAGCCTCCTCGACCCGCACCGGCGGCGAGGAGCTCAGCTGCGCGGAGGCCCGCTCCCAGGCGTCGGCGGCGCGGCGGGCGGGTGAGACGACGGCCAGGTCGATCCGGCCGATGTTGTGCTCGAGCCAGCGACCGGCCTCGCCGGCCTGCCTGCAGCCACGCTCGTTCAGCGGGCGCTCACGGTCGGAGACGGGCTGGGACCAGTCCGACTTGCCGTGCCGCATGAGGATCAGGGTGCGCGGGGCCATACCCCAGTCTCCACCAACCGCACGCATCACGCGCCCACCAGGGCCGTGCGACATCAGCCACACCTTTCACTCGGGGTTCACCGGCCCCACGATCGGGACCGCAGGTGGAAGGTATCTCACCGCCGTCGGCTGCTCGGCCGGCCCCCTCCGACCGCCGGCCGAGACAGCCGCCGAGGGGGTGCATACCCTCCGGAGCCGGGCGTGGAGCCGTGAGCGCCGCTGCTCCGAGGTGCTCGTGCCATGTTAGGCGGGCAGGGTCAGGTGCGGGTATGCGGAAGGTCAAGATTTGGTCAGACCCCACCTCCGGGACGCTGGTCTACGCTTCCGTCATGCACCGGATCTTCACGACCAGCGTCGCCTCGGTCTACCCGCACTACGTGACCAAGGTCGAGAAGAAGGGCCGCACCACCGCCGAGCTGCACCAGGTCATCGAGTGGCTCACCGGCTTCGACGAGGCGGAGCTGGACCGGCACCTGGAGCAGGGGACGACCTTCGAGGACTTCTTCGCCGACGCCACGATCAACCCGGGCGCCTCGCTGATCACCGGCTCGGTCTGCGGGGTGAAGGTGCAGGAGGTCAAGGACCCGCTGATGCAGCAGATCCGCTACCTGGACAAGCTCGTCGACGAGCTCGCCAAGGGTCGGCCGATGGAGAAGGTGCTGCGCTCCTGACCTCCAGGTCGGACTCGCAGGAGCCGGCCGCGGCTAGAAGAGCTCCAGCAGGCCGCGCACGAGGGCGATCGCCCCGCCCAGACCGGCCAGCGCCAGGGCCACCTGGCCGGCGACGACACCGCTGACCCTGCGCGCCACCAGCGCGCCCACCCCGATGCCGACCAGGACGGCCACCAGGGCCGCGGGGAGCAGCCACACCGGCGGGAGCTCGGCGCGCACCGAGTCCATCGTCAGCTTGGCCACGACGGATGAGATCCCCATCGTCAGGAAGACCGGTTGCACGGTCGCGGCGAACGACCGGTGCTCCCACCGGGTCAGCTGGGCGTTGATCACCATCGGGGGTGCGCCGACGCCGGCCACTGTGTTGAGCGCCCCGCCCAACAGCCCGGACGCCGGCCCGATCCACGGCCGGTCGTAGTGCGGCAGCCGTCCCAGCCACGCCACCAGCACGATGGTCCCGATCGCGAGGAGCACCAGCCCGCCGACCAGCACCTGCAGCCACGCCAGCGAGACTTCGCCGACGACCCACGCCCCCAGGAACGCCCCGGGCAGCACGAAGGCGATGATCCACAGCGCCCTGCGCCACTCGATGTGCCGGCGCATCGCCCAGGTCAGCAGCACGCAGGACATGGCCGTGGTGATATTCGTAATGAGCACCCCGCTGGCCGGCCCGATGATCAGGGTCAGCATCGGCGCTAGCACCAGCCCGGCCCCGGTCCCGGACACCCGCTGCAGCCCGACCCCGACGAAGACCGCCAACAGCACCAGGGCGGCGGCGGTCAGGGACAGGGTCACCGGCCCATCAAAGCAGGCAGCGGCGGGCCGGCGGCCGCGGGGTCAGACAGCCGGCCCGAGCCCGTGGCGACGGCGAAGGACGAGCCGGGAGACCGCATACGCCGCCCCGAAGAGACCGGCACCCACGCCCGCCGCGGTCACCAGGTAGCGCCGGTGCGACCAGTGCCGCAGGAACGGCTTGTCGCGCAGGTAGTAGTAGTTGCCGCCGGTGCGCCGGTTGGTCGCCTCGGCCACGCCCAGGTAGGCGACGAACGCCGCGAACGCCTTGACCGCCCCGGCGCGCGTGGGCACCCAGCCGTCGACGATGCACGCGTAGATGGGCAGGAGCACCGTCATGACGTGGTTGACCGCGAAGTTCCACCCCGCCATCGTGTCGGCGGTGGCGATGTCGAGCGGCACCAGCAGGCTCGGGTAGGCGTAGAGGCCCAGGTAGAAGAGCAGCTGCATGGAGTCGTCGTTCTCGGTCAGCAGCCACGCCAGCCCGAGCAGGGTCGAGATGCGGCAGATATGCAGCGGCAGGGCCTCGTCCCAGCTGTCGCCGCGGGCCAGGTGCCAGCCGTAGAGCGTGGTCTGCTGCACCACGATCGTGCCGGTCAGGATCCGGTCCATCAGCTCGCGCCGCCGCCGCACCCAGTCGCGCTTGCTGACCAGCAGGACCAGCAGGGTCAGGTAGAAGGTCAGGTAGGCGCGGTGGTCGGGCCCGCCCAGCTCGAGGATGGGCGGGTCGAGGTCGAGGATGCTCCGGGCGCGGGCGGGGACCGATCGGGTATGCGGTGCCACGGGCGATCCGGTCGCGTCACCGTGGCGGGTCGTCACGGGGGGAGGATACTGGAGGCATGAGCCGTGAGCCGCTGACCGACGACCGCCTCGACGCGCTCGAGGCGGGGCGAGACATCCGTGACCCTAAGAGCGAGCGCCGGTTGGGCGAGGCTTTCGTCCAGCTGAGCCGCGACCCTCACGCGGAGGACGTCTACGGGGTGGCGGACATGCTGATCTGCGCGGCCGAGTGCTTTGAGCACGCCGGTGACCTCGACCGCGGGCTGGAGCTGCTTGAGCAGGCCTGGGCCGCCGGCGACAACATCGTCCAGCCCGACCCGCGCGCCGAGACCGTCGCCCTGCTCATGAAGGCCGGCCGCCGCGACGAGGCGATGGTCAGGGCCAACGAGCTGCGCAGGGCCGACAGTGCCGAGCTAGACACCTACCTGCGAATGGCCGAGATCATGGAGGAGGCGCAGGAGGACCGGCAGGCCCTGGCGTGGATCACCCGCGGGATCCTGGTGGCCGAGCAGTTCGGGATCGAGGACAGCTTCGAGGGCCAGTCGCTCTACGTCGTCCGCCTCCGGATGCGCGACGGCATGGGGATGCCGCGCGACGACGACGACCGATGGGCCGAGCAGATCCTCGAGGAGCGGCGAGCCAACCCGGACTGGCTCGGCGACTGACGCGCCGCCTCGCCGAGGCTCTCCCAGCACCTTCTTGTGCTAGCCCCCCTGATCCATCCGACCTCAAGAACACGAAGGCGCTGGCAGTCACGCGCGACCACGTCGGGGTCACCGGTTTCGACGGAGATGAAGGCGATGCCCCAGCCGTTGACCGCCAGCACGCAGTCCGCTCCGCCGGTCATGGCCCGGACCGGGCCGTCACGCGTGCCGGGGGTCGGCGCCCAAGCGCCACCCCAACGGGAGCCTGAGCCATGAGGACCTGCTCCCCAACCAACCGCATCCAGGTCAGTGGTCCCATGCTCAGGAGTGTCCTCCTGGGCCACTATGGCTATAGTGCGGACGATTGATTCTCCGGCCTTCGTGGTGGGCTACCGGCCGCACAAGGACGACGAGGGGCCGCTGGAGCTGGCCTGCCAGTTGGCTCGCGCCTACGGCTCCCCCGTCGAGGCGCTGACCGTCGTGCCGCAGGGCTGGCCGACCGCCGTCGCCGGGGACACCGACCGCGAGTTCCGCCGCTGGGCGGTCGAGGAGGGGCAGGCGTGCGCGGTGGAGGCGCTGGAGCGGCTGGCCGCCCACCCCGACGTCGAGGCCACCGCGAGCTGGGTGAGCGCGCGCTCCGTGCCGCAGGCCCTGCTCGACCGGGTGGACGCCCTCGACGCCGGTCTCGTCGTGGTCGGCTCCGGGGAGGAGGTGGCGACCGGACAGGTCGCCGTCACGTCCAAGACCGACCGACTGCTGCACTCCTCCCCCGTCCCGGTCGCGATCGCCCCGCGCGGCTACCGCGCCGGCGAAGCTGCCACGGTCACGAGGGCGACCGTCGCCTTCCGCGGCGACGACACCACCTGGAACCTGCTCGACCGCGTCGCCGGCATCGTGCGCGAGACCCAGTCGTCCATCCGGGTCGTCACCTTCGCCATCCGCCGCGGCGGCATGTATACCTCCGGCGTCCCCCGCGCGGAGGACCCGGTGCTGCGGTCCTGGGTCGCCCGCGCCGAGGAGGAGCAGGCCCGGGCCCGCGACCACCTCACCGAGCAAGGCTTCACCGACGACGAGGTCGAGTGCCTGACCGTGGTGGCGGGCAGCTGGGGCGGCGCCATGGACCGGCTGGACTGGGGACGTGGCGACCTCCTCGTCCTCGGCTCGAGCTCCAGCCACCGCCTCGCCCAGGTCTTCCTCGGCTCCAGCGCCGCCAAGATCCTGCGCCACTCCCCCGTGCCGGTCATCGTCGTGCCGGGGTTGACAGCAGTTTGACACCGGAAGGTCTGGCCCGTGCGACCAGCCTTCGCCGTGATCGTCCCGTGAGCGAAAGGGCCCCTCCGAGGATCTCACCACGACCGGCCGACGCTCGGGCCAGACCCGGGGCGTGGCCGTGGCCTACCTCGAGGACGGGCCCGACCTGGTGCTCATGGCGATGAACCGCTGGCAGCCCGGCAACCGTGACCCGGACGGTGGCCCGGCTCTGTCAGACGGGACCTGCCCCTCGCGTGAGTGCTCGAAGCGCACCGGCCCGCCACCACGCCGCCACCACAGCGTCCCCAGCCGTGCCTGCGTTGGCAGGAATGCGACGCCGTGTCGAGAGGGGCTCGCGCTCCTCCGCACTCGGCTCGGGCCTCGCGCTCTTCCTGATCGGGACGTATGCGGCAGCCTGGCGGGCCGTCGACGCCCGCCTCCACCTGCGGCTGGGTGCCGCGGCTGCTTCTCCTCCTGGCCGCCGTCGGCGGTCCGCTCCACCCGCTGGTCGGGCTCGCCCTCACCGCGGCCGTGCTGGTGGCCCTGGACCGGGTCGAGCCGGGGCGCGGCGCACCCCGGGAGGAGGAGCTCAGCGCCCGCTGATCGGCTGCCCCACCCAGGTCGAATGCGCGCAGGTGGCCGATGATGGGGCATGCCCGAGCACACGTACGACGACGACCAGCTCGCAGCAGCTGCAGCCCGCCTCCGCGAGGAGCGCGCGACCCTGCTCGCCAGCGTTGCCGGGATGGCCGAGGATATGACCAAGCTGTTCGACGCCTCCCGCGACTCCAACGCCGACGACGAGCACGACCCCGAGGGACAGACCATCGCCTTCGAGCGCGCCCAGCTCGCCGCGCTCACCGACCGGGCGAGGGAGCAGCTGACCGAGATCGACGCCGCACTGGGCCGCGTCGCCGACGGAAGCTACGGCCTCTGCGAGGTCGGCGGCGAGCCGATCCCGGCCGCGCGCCTTGAGGCCCGACCGACCGCCCGCACCTGCGTCGAGCACGCCACCAGCCGTCCACCCCGGCGCTGAGCCCCCCGCCGGCCTTTACCGTCGTGGCTCCTCGTGCCGCTCCGCCCCCAGAGACACGAAGCGCATGACAACCGTTTCTGCGGCCAGCCTCACTGGAAAGCGTTGCGCCGGGTGTCGACCACCCACCCACCGGTGTCTCAACCGTGGGAGGCCCGGGCGACGACGTCCGGGGTAGCGGACTCGACGTTGATGGCCGCGACGCTCCACTCGTTGACGGCCAGACCAGTCCCTTCGGCACCGGCACCGTCAGATCGCCCAGCGGGCCGAGGGGCATCTTCAAGTCCCGCCTGCCGAGCGGGACCGCGTCCAGTCAGGACCGGTAGGCCTAGCAGACGGCCGAGTCGCTCATCGGCGAGGCCGGATGGCACATGACCGGCAGCAGCCGGGGTCGAGCTGGAACAGGCTGCACTCGGGCGCCAGCTTGCCGTGGTGCACGATGCCCGCCTTGTAGGGGTGCTCGTAACTGCCGGTGTAGAGCCGAAGACGGCTCAGGTAGGGGCATCCGTCCACAGCTGGTCCCGTCGCCCCGGGTGGTCGATCCAGTTGGAGTGGGAGTAGAAGTCCTGCAGCGGGTGCAACGCGGTGCCCACGATGTGCCTGGCCATCGCGACCCGCTCCGGCAAAGGTGCGTCCATCCGCGCCGCCCACACCACCCCGGCGAGCATCCCGCCGCGGTAGCGGTTCCACATCAGCTCGATCTGCCAGGCATCGGTGAGGTCGTCGAAGTGGATGTCGATGAGCGTGGGCTTGAGGGACATCGAAGCCTTGACCCGGCCCAGGCCACGACGCCCTCATCGCCAACCTGGACACCATCGCCGCCCAGGAGCCGGACCTGCTGATGGTCGCCGGCGACCTGGCGCAGGGCTCGGGCTACCAACCCGGGTGGGACGAGTTCTGGCGGCACTTCGCCGGCGAGTTCGGCGACATCGCCTCCACCGTCCCGATCGTCACCGCCCTGGGCAACTGGGAGACCTACGCCGGCATCAGCGGCGGCTACGGCACCGCGGCCGACCGCACTCCCCCGGTCGTCGCGCGCAACCGCTACCACGACTACATGGTCACCCCCGGCGACGCGGACAACCCGCAGTTCAAGGACTCCTACTACCGGATCGACCACGGCCCGGTGACCGTCCTGACCCTGGACTCCACCAACGGCCTACCCGACGAGGACACCCGCACCGGTCTGCTCTCCGGCGACGACACCAACCTGACCCCCGAGCGGATGTCGACCGACACCCAGGGCGAGTTCACCGCCGAGCAGTACGACACCGCATACCGGAGCGTCTTCGGCACCGACGAGACCGACCTGCCGGGCTTCACCCCCGGTGAGGCGCAGTGGCGCTGGGCGCAGGAGCAGCTGGCCGACGCCCGCGCCGCCGGGCAGATGATCATCGTGCAGTTCCACCACGCCGCCTATTCCAACGGCGTCCACGGCACCCCGCCCAACCACGAGCACCCCGACAACCAGTCCGGCGTCGCGATGCGTGCCTACACCCCGATGTTCGAGGAGTACGGCGTCGCCGCGGTCATCAGCGGCCACGACGAGATGTTCGAGCGGTCCTTCGTCGACAGCGACGGGGACGGCATCGGCGTGCAGATCTATGACGTGGGCGTGGCCGCCGACGGTCTGCGCGGCGAGCAGCTCTACCAGACCGAGGACGGCACGTATGCGCCGATCCGCTTCAACACCCACTCGGAGTGGATGGCCGCCAAGGACGCCCCCGAGCTGTGGGAACTCGACGCCAACGGCAACCCCCAGCTGGTCGACGGCGGCCTGCACTACGGCCACCTGCAGATGGACCTCACCCGCACCCGCTGCGGGACCGAGCTGACGCTCACGCCCGTCTACCTCTTCCCGCTCATGGATTCCGAGTATGGGGTGACCGGCACCGAGCGGCGGGTCTACGACGACGTGGTGACGCTCGACCTGGACGCACGGGGCAAGGTCGTCACCGACAACGCGTGCAAGGGCAACCCGCGGAAGACCAGCTGACCCTCGGCGACGCTACCGACCCTCCGACCACAGCGCCGTGCGCGCCAGCAGCACGGCCCGGCCGGGGTGCGGACCCCCGCCCTGGTCGAGCAAGCGCTCTCCCGCGGCGTGCTGCAGGACGAACCACACCGGCCACACCCAGCGGGAAGCGTGGTGGCGATCCACGCCGAAAGGCGTGGTGCTCAGGCCGCAGCCGGTCAGCATCTGCGCGACCGCCTCGGCGTGGCCGAGGTCGGGTCGCCCCGTCGTGACGGTCAGCAGGGCGAGGAGGGCCTTGGCCGACCGGACGTGCTCGTTGCGGTCGTCCAGGAGGCGCGCGGCGACGGCCGCGGCATACTCCTCGTCGGTGGTCAGCGAGCGGGCGAGCCTGGTCGCCAGCAGCCGCCCCTTGTGCTTGCGCAGCAAACCGGCCTCCTGGCAGACAGTGCGCAGCTCGGCCACCGGCAGCGTCTGGTCCTCCCGGTTGCCCTTGCCGATCCACTCCGCCTGCAGCCCCAGGTCGGTGTAGATCCGCTCAACGTAGGCCGGCTTCATCCAGCCCGCCGCGGTCAGCGGGATCCCCTCCTCGCCGGCGAGGTCGACGAAGTATCGGTAGGGGCGGGCGATGCCCGCCCAGTCCTCGGGCGTGGCCTCCTCCCGCTCGGCGCCGGCCCGACGGACCAGGTCGGCGAGCTCGGTCAGCACGGGCGGCAGCGCCAGATCGAGCAGCGGCTGCAGCGCGTCGGGCCAGGACACTTCGCCCCCGGACTGGTCCGACGCGGCCAGCCGCGCGAGCAGCTCGTCGGTGGTCAACCCCACGAGGGAGAGCCGCTCGTTGACCTGGTCGGTGGCGAAGGCGGTGGGGTCCCACTGCGGCCCGACCCAGTCCCGCTGCTCCTCCTCGAGGCCGCCCAGCCCGCCACCGGACCGGTAGGCCTGGACCAGCTCGTTGTGCCCCCACGGCCCCCCGCTGTCCTCCAGCGGGCCGGCCATCCGCCCGCCCGTGCAGACGGCGCGCGGCTGGTCGGGGTCGAGGGGGCCGGTCGACTCGACCTTGATCGTGTGGTGCCAGTCGTCACCGAAGTCGTAGGTGTAGAACAGCCGGTCGCCTGGCTTGCGGAGCAGCTGGTCGAGCTGCACCTCGGCCTCCAGCACCCCCTCCTCGCCCTCGGCCAGGTCCTGCTCGGTGAGGAACGAAGGCCCCTGCCAGATCCTCTTCTCCGGGCCCGGCCAGAACTTGTGCAGGTGGTAGTCCTCCCAGCCGAAGGCGGCCTGGAGGATCGCATGGACCTCGTCCAGGAGCAGGTCGCCGCGGAGCACCAGCCGGCGCCACACGGGCGGGGCGGTGTTGTCCACGTCGACCCGCACCGTGAGCGCGCACGTCTCCTCGGGCGGCTCCGGCAGGTCGGGCATCTTCGGGGTATGCGGTGCCGCAGCCCCCGGCAGTCCCCCACCGGTGATCTGGGTCAGCACGGTCTGCAGGTCCTGGGGGGACAGTCCCTGCACCCACTCGCGCATCTGGGCGATCCGGTCGTCGTCAGCCACCCGAAGAGCCTACGTCGACTCCGGCCGTGAGGTGCGGTGCCTGCTCACGGCGACATTCTGCTGGGCCAGCCGGCGCAGCGCCGCGAGCACGGGGTCGACCAGGACCGTGCCGAGCACGACGTGGCGGACGGCGGCGTGCGGCTCCGATGGCACCGAGTCCACGTCGGTCTCGGCCACCCGCTCGACGGCGGCGGCATACCCGTGCATCCGTCGCTCGTCGAGCCCCAGGCCCGCGTGGTCGCAGGCCAGCCAGGCAGCGTCCAGCCGGTCGAGCACAGGGTCGCGCAGGTCGACCTGCCAGCCGCGGGTCCGGACCAGGTCGCGGGCCCGGGAGACGCCGTGCTCCACCTCGTCGTGATCCTGGGCGGGGCCGACACCCCTGATCGGCGTCAAGGGCCCGTGGGTCGTGCAGTACTGGCGGTCCGTGGACCACCTCTACGCCTACGCCCGGCAGCCCGACGCGCGGCACCTGCCCGCCTGGCGGGCCTTCAACCGGGCCGCTGGCAGCAGCTGAGCCGCGGCCGCCGGTGACCCGTTGACCGCCGGCGAGCGCACGCCATACCGTGAGAAGACCACCCTCACCGCCGAGGAGACCACGATGCCGCTGGACAACCCGTTCTACACCGCCGAGATGCAGGGGCCGTACGAGCTGCACTCCCTCGGACGCTTCGAGCTGGAGGAGGGCGGCGTGATTCCCGACCTGGAGCTGGCGGTCGCGACCTACGGCGAGCTGAACGAGGACCGGTCCAACGCGATCCTGGTCCCCACCTGGTTCTCCGGCACGCACGCGACGTGGTGGCAGGTCTACCTCGGGGAGGGACGCGCCCTGGACCCCACGAAGTGGTTCATCGTCGTGGTCAACCAGATCGGCAACGGGCTCTCCACCTCCCCGCACACCACCGACGACCCCGAGATCGCGATGTCCCGCTTCCCCAAGGTTTGGGTCGGCGACGACGTGCGCGCTCAGGAGCAGCTGCTGCGCGAGGTCTTCGGCATCGAACGGCTCGCGCTGGTCGTCGGCGGCTCGATGGGCGCCCAGCAGACCTACGAGTGGGCCGTCCGCTTCCCCGACAAGGTGCTCCGCGCCGCCCCCATCGCCGGCACCGCGCAGAACACCCCGCACGACTTCCTCTACACCCAGACCCTCATGGATGCCATCACCTCCGACCCCGGCTGGAACGGCGGGGAGTATGCCGCGGCCACCGACGTCGCCGACGGGCTGCGTCGGCACGCCGACATCTGGGCGGTCATGGGGCTGTCCACCGAGTTCTGGAAGACCGAGTTCTGGCGGGGTGTGCAGCCGCTGGTCGAGGGCCAGGTCTGGGACGACTTCGGCGACTTCCAGGAGGGCTTCATCCGCACCGTCTTCGGGATGATGGACCCCAACGCCCTGCTCACCATGGGCTGGAAGTGGCAGCGCGGCGACGTCGCCCGCAACACCGGCGGCGACCTGGCCGCCGCACTGGGCCGGATCACCGCCAAGACCTACGTCATGCCCTTCGACGAGGACATGTTCTTCCCGCCTCGCGACTGCGAGGCCGAGCAGCGGATGATCCCGGGCAGCGAGCTGCGGGTGCTGCACTCGATCGCGGGCCACTTCGGGTTGTTCGGGTTCGAGCAGACCTACCTCGACGAGCTCGACGCTCACCTCAAGGAGTTGCTCGAGACGGAGGTTTGACGCAGCCGGCTCGCCAGGGGGTGGCTCCGGCTGAGGCGGGCCGGAGCGCGCCCCGCTCGGCCCGCTCCTCCTGAAAGGCTTACGAAAGAGATCCTCGGCGCCCGAAGAACAGCGTCCCGCTCTCCCAGGTGCGGCGCCGCGGCTGATCCTTCGCTGCCGTGCGACTGTCGGCGGCAGCGTATAGGTTGACCAGACCGCGACCGACCGACCGAGAGGGACCCCGATGGCCTACCCGATGCGCCTCGTCGTCGACGGTGAGGAGCACGAGCTCGACATCGACGCGCGCACCACGCTGCTCGACCTGCTGCGAGACCGGCTGGGCGTGATGTCGGCCAAGAAAGGCTGCGACCACGGCCAGTGCGGGGCCTGCACGGTCCTCGTCGACGGCCGGCGGCTCAACGCCTGCCTGGCGCTCGCGCTGTCCCACGACGGCGCCGAGGTGACCACCTCCGACGGCCTAGCGCCGGACGGTGAGCTGGGTGACCTGCACCGCGCCTTCGTGGAGCAGGACGCTTTCCAGTGCGGCTACTGCACGCCCGGGCAGGTCTGCTCGGCGGAGGGTATGTTGCGCGAGCTCGCCGCGGGTGCACCGAGCGTGGTCACCGAGGACCTCGACGGCCCGGTCGAGCTGACCGAGGCCGAGGTCCGGGAGCGGCTGAGCGGCAACCTGTGCCGGTGCGGGGCCTACGTCAACATCGTGGCCGCCGCGCTGCAGGCGGCGGAGGAGCGGTCCGCCGGCAGCGCGGGCGCGACGGGAGGCGGGCGATGAGGCAGCTCAGCTACGAGCGGGCGGACGACCCGGCCCAGGCCGTGGCCGCACTCGCGGAGGCGGGCGACGCGGCATACCTCGCCGGCGGCACCAACCTCGTGGACCACCTGCGGCTCGGGATCACCGCGCCCCAGCGCCTGGTCGACATCAGCCACCTCGACCTCGCGGACGTCGAGGACCTGCCGGACGGCGGGCTGCGGGTCGGGGCGATGGTGCGCAACAGCGACCTGGCCGCGCACCCCCGCGTCCGCCCCGACTACCCCGTGCTGTCCCGGGCGCTGCTGTCCGGCGCATCCGGTCAGTTGCGCAACGCCGCGAGCACGGGCGGCAACCTGCTCCAGCGCACCCGCTGCGTCTACTTCCAGGACCCCACCACCCCGTGCAACAAGCGGGAGCCGGGCAGCGGCTGCTCCGCGGTCGGCGGGTGGACCCGCTATCACGCCATCCTCGGCGCCTCCCCCAGTTGCATCGCCACCCACCCCTCGGACATGGCCGTCGCGCTGGCCGCCCTCGACGCGACCGTGGTCGTGCTCGGCCCTGGCGGCGAGCGGCGCATCCCGGTGACCGAGCTGCACCGGCTGCCCGGCGACGAGCCGCACCGCGACACGGTGCTGGAGCACGCCGACCTCATCACCGCGGTCGAGCTGCCGGCCCCCTCGCCGGGGGCCCGCTCGACCTACCGCAAGGTCCGCGACCGCGCGTCCTTCGCCTTCGCGCTGGTCTCCGTCGCCGTCGTCCTCGAGGTCGACGACGACGGCGACGTCCCGATGGTCCGGGAGGCGCGGATCGCGCTCGGCGGCGTCGCCCACAAGCCGTGGCGTGCGCGTCGCGCCGAGGAGCTGCTGCGCGGGCGGGAGGCCTCCCTCGCGGCCTTCCGCGAGGCGGTGGACGCCGAGCTGGAGCAGGCAGATCCCGTGTCGGGCAACGAGTTCAAGGTGCCGATGGCCCGGGGTGCGGTGCTCGCCGTCCTCGCCGAGCTGACCGGCCTGCCTGACGACGGGGTCGAGGCGGACGGCGACGCCACCGATACCGACCACGCGGGCGGCACGACCGAGGAGGCCATCGATGAGTGAGCACGACCAGGAGCTGCTGACCGCCCGGGCGATCGGCACCGACCCGACCCGCGTCGAGGGACCGGACAAGGTGCGCGGGCGCGTCCCCTACGCCTACGAGCACCCGGTCGAGGACCCGCTCTACCTCTTCCCCGTCCAGGCCGAGATCGCCCTCGGCCGGGTCGTCGAGATCGACACCGAGGCCGCGGAGAAGCTCGACGAGGTCCTCATGGTCCTCACCCACGAGAACGCCCCACCGCTCGCCGACACCGAGGACAAGGAGCTGGCGGTCCTGCGCGACGGCACGGTCGGCTTCCGTGGCCAGTACCTCGGCGCCGTCGTCGCGCAGACCCCAGAGGCCGCCCGCGAGGGCGCCGGCCTGGTCGAGGTCAGCTACGAGCAGGACGACCACGACGCCGACTTCCGCCCCGACCACCGGGGCCGCCGCGAGCCCGAGGAGGGCGAGGACGACGTCGACACCGGCGACGTCGAGGCGCAGCTGGAGCAGGCCGAGGTGGTCGTCGACGCGACCTACCGCACGCCGGTCGAGCACAACAACCCGATGGAGCCGCATACCACCATCGCGCTGTGGGACGGCCAGACCCTCACCCTGTGGATGTCCTCCCAGGGCGTGCACCCGGCCCGCAAGGAGCTGGCGCCGGTGCTCGGGCTGGAGCGCGACCAGGTGCGGATCATCAGCCCGCACGTCGGCGGCGGCTTCGGCTCCAAGGGCGTCCCGCACGCCGACCTCGTGCTCACCGCGCTCGCGGCGATCGCCTGCGAGGGACGGCCGGTGAAGTATGCCGTGACCCGGCAGCAGATGTTCGCGATCACGGGCTACCGCGCGGCGACCGAGCAGCGCGTGCGCCTCGGCGCCCGCGCCGACGGCACCCTGACCGCGCTGGCCTTCGAATCGGTGGCGATGTCCTCGCGCACCAAGGAGTTCCCCGAGACCGCCTCCAGCCCCGCCCGGATGATGTATGCCGCGCCGAGCCGCCTCATCACCCAGCGCCTCGTCCCCCTGGACGTCCCGGTGCCGTCATGGATGCGGGCCCCGGGCGAGGCGCCCGGGATGGTCGCGATGGAGATCGCGATGGACGAGCTCGCCGTCGCCACCGGGGTGGACCCGATCGAGGTGCGGGTCCGCAACGAGCCGGAGGTCGACCCGGACACGGGCCTGCCGTTCAACCGGCGGCGACTGGTCGACTGCCTCCGGGAGGGTGCGGAGCGGTTCGGCTGGCGCGACCGCGACCCTGCCCCGCGCACCCGCCGCGAGCGCGGCTGGCTGGTCGGCACCGGGGTCGCCTCGGCGACCTACCCCGCCAACCGCCAGCCATTCTCCCAGGCCCGGGTGCACTTCACCGGTGAGCGGTATGACGTGTCGATCGCCGCCGCGGACCTCGGCACCGGCACCTGGACCGTCCTCGCCCAGATCGCCGCCGACGCCTTGGAGGTGCCGGTCGACCAGGTGCGGATGCAGATCGGCGACAGCGACCTGCCTCGGGCCACCGTCGCCGGCGGCTCGACCGGCCTGGCGAGCTGGGGCGCCGCGGTCGTCGCCGCCGCCCAGGCCTTCCGGGCGCAGCACGGCGTTGACCCTGCGGCGGGCGACTCCGCCGAGGGCACGGCGGGCAAGAACCCTGCGGCCGAGAAGCTCTCGATGCACTCCTTCGGCGCCCACTTCGCCCAGGTCCGCGTGCACGAGGGCACCGGCGAGATCCGGGTGGACCGGATGCTCGGCGTCTTCTCTGCCGGGCGCGTCGTCAACCCCCGCACGGCGCGCTCCCAGCTCATCGGCGGCATCACCATGGGGATCGGGATGGCCCTGCATGAGAAGAGCGAGCTCGACCCGCGCTTCGGGCACGTCGTCAACCGCGACCTGGCCGGCTACCACATCCCCACCCACGCCGACGTCCCGCAGATCGACGTGCACTGGCTCGACGAGGACGATCCGAGCATGGGCCCGGTCGGCGCCCGCGGCATGGGCGAGATCGGCATCGTGGGCGCCGCCGCCGCCATCGCCAACGCCGCCCACCACGCGACCGGGGTGCGGGTGCGCGACATACCCGTCCTGGCCGACGCCTTCCTGGGTGGCTGAGGCACGGACGGCCAGCACCTCCGCAGCTCAGCGCTCCTCCAGCACCTGCCTCATCCGCTCCAGCGTGGTCGCCATGCCCCGGCGGTTGGTGCGGGAGCGCAGCCGGCCGAGCAGCGCCCAGTAGAGGCGCACGGGCCAGGTCGGCTCGAGCCGGTAGTACTCGGTGACCTGCGTGCCAGTGCCGAAGGGCTGGAGCCGGTAGCCCCAGGTGTTGACCGTCCGGCTTGTCGTGCCGACGGCGAACTCGAACCGCCGGGACGGCTCGGAACGGGTGACCCGGCAGCGCGCCCAGTAGGTCGGGCCGACCCCGTTGCGGACGACCTTGCCGGCGAAGGTGGCCCCCACCTCCGGCCCTGTCGACCCGCCCGTCCAGCGGCCGGCCACGGTCTCGGGGCTGAACTCGCCGATCCGTGTCACGTCGCTGACCAGCGCCCACACCTGCTCCGGCGGTGCCTCGATCTGCGCCGTCACTTCGTCCGTCAGCGGCCTCATCGGTCCATGGTGCCTGACGGCGCCGGCCCGATCCGGACCAGCCCCCTCGCGTCCCGGGTGAAGGCGGCGCGGATCAGACCCCTGCGTCGGGCCGGCCTACCGGTGGTCGAGCATGCCCCTGAGGTACTCCGCCTGGCCCAGGTGCTTGGCGCTGTCCTCGAGCACCGAGTAGACGCGGACGCCCATGGTCACCGGCGGGTCCCAGGAGGTGTCCACGACGCGGCCATAGTCCCGCGCGCCCAGGCCACGGACGAGGCGGACGGTCAGGGCGTGGACGTCCCGGGCGTAGCCGGTGAAGAACTCAGAGTCGGCGACGCGGAAGGCACGCACGTCGACGGCGTCCTGCCCGTAGCCCATCGCCTCCCGGTCGTAGGGCAGGTCGAAGCGGTCGGCCCACCCCTGCGCGGTCCAGGCCTCCTCCTCCCACGCGAGGTGCGAGAGCTGGGCGTCCTGCTGGCGGCACAGGTGCCAGAGGAGCCAGCCGATGGAGTTCGTCGCGCCCTCCGGCACCCACGTGAGGTCCTCTGCACGCAGGCCGTCGACGACGGCACGCACCCCCTCCTCGATGCGGGAGAAGCCGTCCTCGAGCACGGCGCTGACGAGGGTCGTGGGGTCTACGGCGCGACCTTCCATCCCTATCTGGTAGCTGGTCCCGGGCCGATCGATGGCTGGCGCCTCGAGGCACCCGTGACCTCGATGCTGACCACCGTGGGGCCGAGGCTGCTTCCCGGCCCGCCCGCATCCGTCCCCCAGGCGCTGCTCGAGAGGGGTGTGCCGCTAGGCCCGCTCCGCCTCGACCACGCCTTCACCGTCCCCGAGGGCGGGACAGCAACTCTGACCAGTGAGTCGGGGGAAGGGGTGGCGATCTCCTGGGGGCAAGGGCTGCGCTGGCTGCAGGTGTTCACCTCCGACTGGGCGCCACTTCCCGGGGCCCGGTCCGCCGTCGCGATCGAGCCCATGTCCTGCCCCCCTGACGCCTTCAACTCCGGCGTGGACGTGCTCTGGCTCTCGTCCGAGGTCGTCACCGTGACCTGCACGATCGCCGCAATCCACCCCGTCTGAGCCATCCACCCATCGCCGACCCCGTCTCGCCCAGCCCGTAGTCGGCCCGCAGCTCGGGCAGCATCGGCGACAGGCTGGTGATCGCCGGCCTCAGGTTCAGCGCCGCCAGCACCAGGAGCAGCGCGAAGCCCGGCGGCAGCCTCCGGCTGGTCATCGGCCCCCGGTCCTCCGTGGGATCGTGGGAGATGGTGGCGACTGCACCTTCTCCAAGCCATCCGCACTTCAGAAATCTGCGGCTAGCATTCACCTTTCATGGAGGGCATGACGGCTGAGGAGGTCGCGGACCGATCCGCGGCGGAGCGCCGTCGCGGGCTCTACGAGCAGATCACCCGTGGACCGGCTCCCGCAGACGTAAACCTCTGCCGGCGTGCTCGCGGCCCTCGACGAGGTCCGCACCGAGATACGAGGTCCGCACCGAGATGGGGACAGCAGGGCCGACCGAACTCGCATCCTGACCTGCTCACTCCACCTCCCGCACCGACAGCCCGAACCCCTGCGCGTGCAGCCGCTCGACGAGCACGTCCCCCATCGCCACCGCCGGCGTGAGCACGCCTCCCTCGGGCGAGCACTGGTCCCTGTCCACGGCGAGCGCCAGACCGGACTGCCCGAGCATGACGGAGGTGGCCGAATACCCGGGGTCACCCTGGGCGGCGACGGTGGCGACGTAGCGGGCACCGGAGGTGGTGCGCGTGCTCGTCTCCATCCGGAAGCGGCCAGCCCGGCGTGCCTCCTCCGACGGACCCTGGCCCGGTGAGGGAAGCACCCGGTCGACCACGGACCGTAGGCCCGGCGTGGACATGCCCGTCATCAGCGCCCCGAGGCCGGCGGTCAGCGCCTGGGCCCGCAGCCGTCCCTTGAGGCCCACCCCGGTCGGCGTGACCTCGCGGTAGCGGAAGGCCTCGCCGTAGCCTCGTCCGAGCAGCGCGTTGGACCGCCGCACCAGACGGGTGTTGTAGGGCGCCATCACGAAGGGGGCGTCCCAGCGGCCGGTCTCGGCGTCGACGAAGGGCGTCCACACGTCCCGCTGGCCGGGCGCACCGGGCACAGCCCCGCTGAGCGCCTCGGGGTCGGCCGCGAACCGCCGCAGCGCGGGGTCCTCGGCGACGGCGCGCAGCTGGAGGCGCATCGAGTCGATCGTCCCGCCGGACAGGCCACCCTTGAGCACCTTCACCCGCAGCGTCGTGTCGGTCAGGTCGCCCGCCCCGTCAGCCGCCGCCTGCTGGTGGAGCAGGTGGACAGCCAGGTCGGAGGGCACCGAGTCGAAGCCGCACGACACCACGATCCGCGCCCCGCTTCCCCGGGCCGTCTCGTGAAAGCGATCGACGATCTCGCGGACGAAGAGGACCTCCCCGGTCAGGTCGGCATAGTCGGTGCCGGCCTCGGCGCACGCCTCCACGAGAGGTATGCCGTGGCGCAGGTAGGGCCCGACCGTGCTCACCACCGCACGGGTCGAGCCGGCCAGGCGGCGCATGTCGGCGGGGCTGCTGGCGTCCGCCTCGAGCGTGGGCCAATCGGCAGCGACGGGTCCGAACGAGCTGCGGACCTGCTCCAGGCGCCGCGGCGAGCGCCCGGCGAGCGCGACCCGCGCCCCGGCGGGTGCGTGCGCCGCGACGTGCTCGGCGGTGAGTCGGCCGACGAATCCGGTCGCGCCGAAGAGGATGAGGTCGTGGTCACGGGGCATCTGCCCAGCATGCCTCGTCGGCGCCGGCTTGGAGCGGTGAACCACGACCCCCTCAGCGAGGCACGACGGCGTGCAACCCTTGACCATGGCCACCGAGCTCGACCGCGTCCTCGCCCACCTGCGCGCCGAGCGCGCTCACGTCACCGTCGCCGGCGAGGGGCTCACCGAGAGCGACCTGACCCGCAGCGTCGTCCCCTCCGGTTGGTCCATGGCTGCAATGGTCAACCACCTAACCTTCGACGACGAGATCTTCTGGGGCTGCGCGGTGATCGGTGGTGACGAGGAGGCCATCGCGCTGGTGCAGGACGGCTGGTCCGTGCCGGTCGAGAGCGGCGAGCACAGCCTGGCGAGGTATGCGCGATGGTGCGCCCGCACCGACTCCCACCTGGCCGCCGTCGACCTGGACGCCCCGCCGCGCTGGTGGCCGGGCCCGGAGGTCTTCCCCTTCCCGGCGTTCCCGCAGGCCGCGCTGGCCGCGTGGCGCCTGGTCGTGGAGACGACCGCCCACGCCGGACACCTCGACGTGGCGCGCGAGCTGCTGGACGGCAAGCAGCACCTGGTCGTCGGCTGACCGCCTTGTAGCGTCAGGAGCATGACCCTGCCTGCCTTCCTGAGCACCGATCGTCCCTTCCTGCCCCTCAACCTGGGCGGAAACCCCTTCGGCTGGACGGCCGACCGCGACGCGACCTTCGCCGTGCTGGACCGCTTCGTCGAGCTGGGCGGCACGTTCGTGGACACCGCCGACTCCTACTCCGCGTGGGTCGACGGGCACGAGGGTGGCGAGTCCGAGCGCCTCATCGGCGAGTGGATGCACGAGCGCGGCAACCGTGACGACGTCGTCATCGCGACCAAGGTCTGCAAGAAGCCGGACCGGGAGGGCCTGGCCCACGCCAACGTCGTCGCTGCCCTGGACGAGTCGCTCGAGCGCCTGGGCACGGACCACGTGGACCTCTACTACGCGCACTACGACGACGAGGACGTCGCGATCGCCGACCAGGTCGCGACCTTCCACTCCCTCGTCGAGGCCGGCAAGATCCGCGCGGTCGGCCTGTCCAACTTCAGCCCGGAGCGAATGCGCGAATGGTTCGAGACCGCCCGCCGACAGGGCATGACCGTCCCTGAGGCGATCCAGCCGCGCTACACCCTCGTCTCCCGCGAGGTCTTCGAGCGCGACTACGCCCCGATCGCCGCCGAGTTCGGCGCGGGCGTCTTCCCCTACCCCGCCCTCGCCTCCGGCTTCCTCACGGGCAAGTACCGCACCGAGGCCGACTTCGAGGGGGTCGCCCGCGGCTCCGCCGCCAAGGGGTATGCGGACGCTGGCGGTCTGCGCGTCGTCGACGCCCTCGTGCAGGTCGGGTCGCGTCACGACGCGGAGCCCGCGACCGTCGCGCTGGCCTGGCTCCTGGCGAAGGGCGTGACCGCCCCGATCGCCTCTGCCTCCCGCCCGGAGCAGCTCGACGCCCTCATGGCGGCACCCGGTCTGGCGCTGACCGAGCAGGACGTGGCGGAGCTGGACGAGGCCTCCGCCGGCTTCTGACCGGAGAGTCCGGCGCACGTCCGAGCGATACGGCGACCGGCGCGGAAGTTGTCCGGATGGTGGCCGCCCCGTTAACGTCAGGTGTCCACGTCACCCTGGAGCCCGGCCCCGCGCCCTCGACCCTGCGAGGGCACGAAGGCCTCGTCGCGTGCAGCTGACGGAATACCCCAGATCGAGAAGCTCACCACCGAAGGACCGGCGAAGCTGGGCCGCCTGGCCCTCTCGGCCGTCTTCCTGGCCGCCGTCCTCATCTTCACCCGGTCGCAGTTCGGTCATCTCGACCACGCCTGGCTGCTCATCGGCGCCCCCCTCATCGGCGGCTACATGGCGATGAACATCGGGGCCAACGACGTCGCCAACAACGTCGGGCCCGCCGTCGGCTCCAAGGCCATGACGCTGACGACCGCGATCATCATCGCCGCCGTCTTCGAGGCGGGCGGTGCGATCATCGCTGGCGGGGACGTCGTGAGCACGGTCAAGAACGGCATCATCGACCCCGCCGACATCGAGGACCCGATGGTCTTCGTGTGGGTGATGATCGAGGCGCTCCTGGGCGCGGCGATCTGGCTCAACATCGCGACCTGGCTGGGGCCCCCGTCTCGACGACGCACTCGATCGTGCGTCATGGGGGCCGGGATCGCCGCGGCCGGGACCGCGGTCGTCAACTGGCCCGTCATGGGCGCGATCGTCTCCAGCTGGGTGATCTCCCCCGTCGCCGGAGGGCTCATCGCGGCCGGCCTGCTCTACCTGCTGGCGCGGGGCGTGCTGTGGAAGGATGACCCGATCGAGGCCGCCGAGCGCTACGTCCCCTACCTGCTCGGGCTGATGGCGTGGGCGTTCACCGCATACATCGCGATGAAGGGCCTGAACAACGTCGTCTCGTCGGCGCGATCGGGATCTCCCTCGGGCTGGCGCTCTTCGGCCCCCGCCTGATCAGGACCGTCGGCTCGGAGATCACCGAGCTGGACCGCTCCCACGCCTTCTGCATCGCGCTGGCGGCCGCGCTCACCGTGATCGTGGCCAGCCAGCTAGGGCTGCCGGTGAGCTCCACCCACGTGGCCCTCGGCGGCATCTTCGGCGTCGGATTCCTCCGCGAGTACCTCGACCAGCGGATGGCCCGGACGGTGGAGAACGTCCTGCACAGCCACCAGGGCGACGAGCACATCGCCGAGGTCGAGCGGGTGCTGCACACCTTCGTCAACGCCGGTGCCGAGGCCAAGCGGCAGATGCGGCACTCTTCTACTTCGCGCTGCGCGGGATGATGGTCTGAGGTCAGGCGGCAGGACCCCCAGCCCGCCATGCTCACCAGCAGGTTGCTGGAGGCGGCGATGGTGACCGTCCCGAACAGGTAGGACACAGCCTATCGCGAGAACAGCATCCGATTCGTGCGGGCCAGGAATGCGGGCATCCACCAGGCCTGTCTGTGACGCTGCGGGACCGACGGTCGTGACGAGGAACGCCCGAGGACTCGCGGCCTTGTGGCGGTGGCCCTGATCAGTTCTCTCCACCGGCCACATACTTCGGAGACAACTGTCCACCGCCGTAGCCGAATCGCTGGCGTGGTGGTCGGCGCACCAGGTCACGACGGAAGCCCGCTCGGGCCACGAGTGTCAGCGTGAAGGCCACGACGAAGAGGGCGGATGCGACGAACCAGGCCGACTGGAAGCTGACCTCGGACACGACCAGTCCGAGCACTGCCGGGCCCAGTGCACCACCCGTGAAGGCGCCGGCCTGGACGACGGAGGAGGCCTGTGTCGGGGCTTCACGCCCGACCCGCGCCACCGCATAGAGCATCAGACCGGGCCATGACCAGCCGCCCGCGAAGGCGAGCACGCCGAAGACGACGGCAGCCCAGGGAGCGGGGAAGGTCCCGATGGCCGCGAGGCATGCCGCGCCGATCGCGATCATCGTGGCGACCACCGACAGGTTGCCGCCGTAGCGACGGTCTGCCTGGAACCCGCTGGCGATGCGGACCAGGATCGACATGCTGGACCCGGCGGCCATGAGCAGGCCGGCCTGACCGATCGTCAGGCCGACGTGGTGTGCCCAGCTGGCCAGGTACGCCCCGATGAAGTTCGCCGCCATGCTGGCGAAGGTGATGGCTGCCCCGCACAGGAGCAGCGGCCCCCACGGGGCCCGGTCAGGAGCCCTGTCCGGCTCGGCGCGATCCGTCGTCCCGCTGCCCAGGACGGTCCCCCCGGTGCGCAGCAGTGCCGTGAGCAGGACGAGGAGACCTACTACGCCGGTGATGACGAAGGTGCTGCGCCACCCGAGGTGCTCGGTGGTGGTCGGTACTGCCAGACCGCCCAGCATGATCGCTGCCGGGACCGCACTCTGCTTCATGCCGAAGCCCAGGCCACGCCGGTGCGGTGGCAGGACGGTGGCCACGGTCTTGTTGGACGTGCCCTGGCACAGGGCGTTGCCGACGCCGAGGACCGCCATTGCCACGACCAGGCTCGGCCAGTCGTTGACCAGGAGCGCCAGGCCCAGACCCCCGGCTGCCACCACGCCCCCCGACAGGGCCCTCCCCGGTCGTCCGGCCAACCGGTCGAGGAGGGTGGAAGCCAGGATCGTGCAGGTTGCGGCGACCGCGAAGAAGGTGGACACCGCGATGCCGAGACCCGCAGCGCCGAAGTCGAGATCGCGCTTCATCAACACCGCCTGCGAGCCGAGCAGGAACGGCGGGATCGCCCCGAGCGTGGTCAGCGAGCTGGCCGCCAGCATCAGCCGGCCTGAGGGACCGATGAGGCGGGGGCGGCGCGTAACGGGCATGACGTCCTGCCTCTCTCTCATCGTGGCGTTGTGCCAAGCAACCTGTGACCAGATCGTGATCTATCGGCCTATTGACCAAATGTAGGGCCATTTGCCATGCTGCGGAAACCGGATCGCCAAGGAAGGGAGAGGTCATGGTTTCACCTGACCGCGTTCGTCGCGTCGATGAGCCCGGCTACCGGCGCCTGGCCACCTCTCTGCGGGACGACATCAAGGCGCAGCGGTGGGCAGAGGGAGAAACACTGCCCACCGACGGGGAGCTCGGTGAGGAGTTCGGCGTCAGCCGCCAGACCGTCCGCCGCGCCTACCTCGAGCTGGTCAACGAAGGTCTCGTCTACCGGGTGCCCGGCCGTGGCACGTTCATCACGCCCAACCACCTGCGCTACCACCGGCCTTTCGAGACCGTCGACGACCTGCTGGCACTCTCGGACGACACCGAGCTCGAGATCACCCGGCCCCTGAGCGGCACCTACGACGAGCAGGCCTCCGCCGAACTCCGGCTGGAGGGCCGGCTCATGTACGGCTTGGAGTTCATCCGTAGGCACCAGGGGCAGGTCTTCTGCCACACCACCGTCTACCTCCCGCCCGACGCGGGAGGCCTCGTCGAGGACGAGGAGGACTTCCTGCACGCCGGTTCCACGAGCACCACCACGGTGATCGGTGCACTGGCGGCCAGAGGGGTTCAGATCAGCGGAGCCGAGCAGTCGATGACGGCCAAGGCGGCCACCGAGCAGGACCGGCTCCGTCTCGGGTGCGAGGTCGGTCACCCGCTGCTGCACGTCGAACGTCTCTATGTCTCCGTCAGCGGACGTCCCGTCGAATGGGCAGTCTCCGACTTCCTGCCCGAGCACTACACCCACCGGCTCCACCTTGGACGCCGCCCGGTCCCAGTCCCGTCACAGACGGCGGCGTTACACACCCCTAGGAAAGGAACACCCTCATGACCAAGCGCTCCTCGTTGCGCACCCTGGCGGCAGTCACCGCCGTCGCGGCCATCACGCTAGCCGGCTGCGGCGGCGCCCGTAGCGGCGGAGACGGCGGTGGCGCCTCCGGCGACGCCGAGCAGAAGTTCACCCTCAAGTTCTCCCACGTCACCACGGATGCCACGCCCAAGGGCAAGGCCGCCCTGTGGTTCGAGGAGGAGCTCGAGAAGCGATCCGAGGGCCGGATCGACGTGGAGGTCTACTCGAACTCCTCGCTCTACGGCGACAAGGACGAGATGCAGGCCATCCAGCAGAACTCCGTCCAGATGCTCGCCCCCGCCTCGGCGAAGTTCACCACCGTCGCCCCCGCGCTGCAGGTCTTGGACCTGCCCTTCCTCTTCGACAGCCCCGACGACATCCCCTCGGTCGCGGCGCCGGAGACCGAGGTCGGCAAGGCCATCTACGCCAACAAGGACCTCGAGGCCAAGAAGATGAAGGTCCTCGGCCTCTGGGACTCGGGCATGAAGCAGATCCACTCCAACAACCTCACCGAGAAGCCCTCGGACATGAAGGGCAAGAAGTACCGCATCCAGCCCTCCGACGTGCTCAAGAGCCAGATCGAGGCCTGGGGTGGTCACGCGGAGGCGATCGCCTTCGCCGAGGTCTACTCCGCGCTGCAGCAGGGCGTCATCGATGGTGGCGAGAACACCTACTCCAACATCGAGTCCCAGAAGATGCACACGGTCCAGAGCAACATCGCCGAGTCCAACCACGGCTACATCGGCTACATCCTCGTGGTCAACAAGGACTTCTACGACAGCCTCCCCGCGGACCTGCAGGAGATCCTCGACAAGACCGCCGAGGACGCCTCGGTCTACAACCGCGACAACGCCACGGCGGTCAACGACGAGTCCAAGAAGGCGATCGAGGCCGAGGGCAGCACCGAGATCAACGTCTGGACCGACGAGCAGCGCCAGGGCTTCAAGGACCTGGTCGTCCCCTCGATCTACGAGCAGTACCGCTCCGTGATCGGTGACGAGATCATCGACGAGCTCCTGGCCAACCAGGGCTGACCCTCCCCCTAGTCCACCCGCCGGGCGGCGGACCCACCGCCGCCCGGCGCCACCCTTGCGAAGGGGGATCCATCGTGAAGCAGTTCGACCGCGCGCTCTCGACCGTCGAGAACGTCCTCGCGGCCACCGCGCTCGGCCTCGCGGCCCTGATCTCGATCATCAACATCATCATCCGGCAGTTCGGCCAGGCCTGGTTCTGGACCGAGGAGGCGGTGATCTACCTCATCATCTTCTCGACCTTCATCGGCGCCGTGATCACGCTGCGCCACAACGAGCACGTCAGCGTCGACATCCTCGGAGTCTTCTTCAAGGAGCGCGGCAAGAAGTGGCTCGCGCTCCTGGCCGGCGTCGTGACCCTCATCTACCTGGGGATCATGTCCTACCTGGGCTGGATGCTGCTCTTCGAGCCGTTCTCCTCCACCACCGTGACCCCGGTGCTCAAGCTCCCGCTGTGGGTCGTCGAGTCCGCAGTCCCGATCGGCATGACCCTGATGTTCTTGCGCGCCATCGAGATGCTCTGGCGCACCTGGAAGTACGGCAGCGCGGACGACGACCCGGAGGCGGTCCTGGCCGCCGAGGCGGAAGCGACGGGCCTGACCCTCGACGAGATCAAGGCCTCCCACGCCGCCATCGCCGGCGGTGAGGGCGAGAGCCTCCGCGAGGTCCTCATCCACGACGAGGAGTTCCACCGCCACGAGGCGGTCGATCCGCACAAGTACGACGGGCCGGACGGTCGGACCGGTCTGCGTGGCGATGACGAGGAGGAGCAGCGGTGAGCACCGAGGTGATCGCCCTCGCCGTGATCCTTTTCCTGCTGCTCTTCAGCTCGACGCCGATCGCGATGGCCCTGGGCCTGACGTCCTTCATCTACCTGTTCTACTTCACCACGATCCCACTCACCCAGGTCGTCGAACGGCTTTTCAACGCCCTGAACAGCTTCCCCCTGATGGCGATCCCGTTCTTCGTCCTGGCAGCGAACATCATGACCAGGGGCGGGATCAGCAGACGGCTCACGGAGTTCGGCAACGCCCTCGTCGGCCAGTACCGGGGCGGCATGGCGATGACGGCCGTCCTGGCCTGCATGTTCTTCGCGGCCGTGTCGGGGTCCTCTCCGGCCACCGTGGTCGCCGTCGGGACCCTGTTGATCCCCGCGATGATCCGTGCGGGATATCCCAAGGAGTTCTCGACCGGACTCATCGCCACATCGGGCTCGCTGGGCATCCTCATCCCGCCGTCGATCCCCCTGATCGTCTACGGCATCGCCACCGAGACCAGCATCGGCGACCTCTTCGTGGCCGGGATCCTCCCCGGGATCATGGCCGGTCTGATGCTGCTCGGGATGGCCATCCTCGTCTCGCGGCGCAAGAACTACGGGAGCTCCGGCACGGACGGGGAGCTGCCCAAGGGCTACCGGCGCCGCGCCCTGCGTGACGCGCTGCTGTCGCTCATGCTGCCCGTCATCGTGCTTGGTGGCATCTACGGCGGCTTCTTCACCCCGACCGAAGCGGCGGCGGCCTCGGTGGCCTACGCCCTGCTCGTCTCGATGGTCTTCTACCGCGAGCTGAAGGTGAAGGACCTCGGCAGCGTGCTTCTGGCGTCGGCCAAGACCTCGGCGATGATCATGTTCATCATCGCCAACGGCATCCTGTTCACCTTCGTCCTGGCGGCCGAGCGGATCCCGCTTCAGGTCACCGAAGGTATCGCCGCGATGAACCTCGAGCCGTGGCAGTTCCTGCTCATCGTCAACATCCTGCTGCTGATCGTGGGCTGCTTCATGGAGACGAGCAGCGCCCTGCTCATCCTGGCGCCGATCCTCCTCCCGGTCGCGCTGCAGATGGGGGTCGACCCTGTCCACCTGGGCATCATCATGGTGATGAACCTGGAGATCGGGATGATCACACCACCGCTCGGCCTCAACCTCTTCGTGGCCTCCGGATTGTCAGGGATGAGCGTGCTCCAGGTGGCCAAGGCCGCGCTGCCGAGCGCGGCAGTCCTCATCACCGCGCTGATGCTGGTCACCTATATCCCCTACATCGCCTTGGTGCTCGTGCCATAGCGACCGGGGTATGACGTGGGCCGCGGGGGCCGAACGGTCCGACCCACGTCATACCCCGTCCCTTTCTTGACAAATGTACGGCCCTTTCGAAAAAATAGCTTCACTTTGCCAGAGGAGCCACCGATGAACCCACTGGACGACATCACCGTCGTCTCCCTTGAGCAGGCGGTCGCCGCGCCCTTCGCCACCCGCCAGCTGGCCGATCTCGGTGCCCGTGTCATCAAGGTCGAGCGGCCGGGCCCGGGTGACTTCGCCCGAGGCTACGACGAGACGGTGAAGGGCATGGCCAGCCACTTCGTCTGGCTGAACCGTTCGAAGGAGTCGATCGCCCTGGACCTCAAGAGCGAGCAGGGCCAAGCCGCGATCAAGGAGCTCGCCGCCCGCGTCGACGTCTTCGTCCAGAACTTCGCACCGGGTGCCGCCGAGCGGCTGGGCCTGGGCGCCGAGGAGCTGCGTGCTGCCAACCCGGGCCTGATCCATGTGTCGATCTCCGGCTACGGCCCCGGCGGTCCCTACACGACCAAGAAGGCCTACGACCTGCTCGTGCAGTGCGAGGCCGGCCTCGTGTCGATTACGGGGACTCCCGAGGAGCCCTCCAAGGTGGGCATCTCCGCGGCCGACATCGCCGCCGGGATGTACGCCTACACCGGCATCCTCACCGCCCTCATCCAGCGCGGCCGCACCGGCGAGGGCGCGACCCTGGAGATCTCCATGCTCGAGGCCCTCGGGGAGTGGATGGGCTTCCCGCTCAACTACGCGATGTATGGCGGCACTCCCCCGCCGCGCTCCGGTGCCCGGCACGCTGCCATCGGGCCCTACGGCCCTTTCACGTGCGGGGACGGCAAGCAGGTCTTCCTCGGGATCCAGAACGAGCGCGAATGGGCGAAGTTCTGCGAGCAGGTCCTCGACCTGCCACACCTGGCCACCGACCCACGCTTCGAGCGCAACTCCCTCCGCGTCGTCAACGAGTCCGAGCTCACCACCGAGATCGAAGCCGCCTTCGCCGACCTCACCGCCGAGCAGGCCGCCGACCGCCTGGAGGAGGTCGGCATCGCCAACGCCCTCCTGCGCGACATGCACGCCTTCGCGGACCACCCCCAGCTCAAGGCCCGGGAGCGCTGGGTCGACTACGACTCCCCCGTCGGGACCCTACGGGCCCTCTTGCCACCGGCTACCCCTGTCGGCGGCACCCCCGTCATGGGACCCATCCCCACCGTCGGACAGCACACCGACGCCATCCTGGCCGAGCTCGGCCTCACCCCCACCCCTGGAGCAGAGGTATGACGATCGCCCTCACCCTGGCCCGGTGGGCCGCCGACCTGGCCCCCTCGCAGGACGACCTGGCCCTGGCCGACCGGAGCCTGCTGGACACCATGGCCGTCGCGCTGGCCGCCGCGACCCACCCGATCCGGCCCATCGCCGACGCCCTCTCCCCCGAGCCACAGGGACCCGAGGCTGACGCCGCCCGGTGGGCACTGCTCGCCCACGTCATCGACTTTGACGACCTGCACCTGCCCTCGACGACCCACATCTCCACGGTCTGCGTGCCGGTCGCTCTGGCCACCACCGGTCACACCGACCCCGACCGGGCGCGGCACGCCTACCTCGCCGGCGCCGGCGTCATGGCCCGCCTCGGCATGGCCCTGGGCTGGGGGCACTACACCGCCGGGTGGCACGCCACCACCACCTCCGGGGCACCTGCTGCCGCGGTCACGGCCGGCGTCGCGCTCGGTCTGGACGCCGAGCAGCTCGCGACCGCGATCGCGCTGAGCATCCCCGCTGCCGGGGGTGTACAGCGAGCCTTCGGCACCGACGCCAAGAGCCTCCAGGTCGGGATGGCGGCGGCCGCGGGTGTGCGCGCCGCCCGCCTGGCCGCCGCAGGCGCGACCGCGGACCCCGGCGTGGTCGAGGAGTGGTTGCGCCTGCTCGGGGGCGACCCCGCCCACCCCCTCGTCACCGACCCATCCAGCGACGCCGCGACCGTCCCCGGCGGTCTGGCCATCAAGGTCTACCCGGCCTGCTACGCCCTGCAGCGCCCCATCGGCGCGCTCCGGGAGACCGTGGGCCGGACCGTGTCCGCCGACGAGGTCCGCGCCATCCGGCTCACCACCCCGCTCGGCACCGTGACCCCGCTGGTCCACCACAACCCCAGGACAGGGCTCGAGGGCAAGTTCAGCCTCGAGTACGCCGCCGCCACCGCCCTCCTGGACGACCACTCCGGCTTCTGGGCCTTCGACGACGAGGCCGTCCAGCGCCCGGAGGCCGAGCGGCTGGTCGACCTCACCGCGATCACGCTGACCGACGGCACGGGCGACGGGCTGCTCGACGGCGCGGTCGAGGTCGAGGTGGACCTCGCCGACGGCAGCACCCGCGCCGGTTCGCTCGACCTCCCTCCTGGCTCGCCGGGCAAGCCGCCCACGCCCCAGGAGATGGACGCCAAGGTCCGCGACTGCCTGGACCTGGGCGGCATCCAGGACCTCACCCCCGACGACCTCACCTGGGCCCGCGGAGCAGAGCTGCTGACCACCCACCTCGGCGCCGAGTCGCGCTGACCCGAGCACGCCACATACCGAAGAAGAACCGAGAGGAACGCCATGACCACCGAGATGCTCTCCGAGGACGAGGTTGAGATCGTCCGCCTGGTCCGCGAGTTCGTCGACGAGCAGGTCAAGCCCGTCGCCAGCGAGCTCGAGCACGCCAACACCTACCCCGAGGACCTCATCGAGATGATGAAGCAGATGGGGATTTTCGGGCTGGCGATCCCCGAGCCGTGGGGCGAGGCGCAGGTCAGCCTGCCGGCCTACTGCCTCGTCACCGAGGAGCTCGCGCGTGGCTGGATGAGCCTGGCCGGGGCGATGGGTGGTCACACGGTCGTGGCCAAGCTGATCCTGTCCTTCGGCACCCAGGAACAGAAGGACCGCTACCTGCCGCGGATGGCCACCGGCGAGCTGCGCGCCACGATGGCGCTGACCGAGCCCGGCGGCGGCTCCGACCTGCAGGCGATGCGCACCACCGCCCGTCAGGACGGCGACGACTATGTCGTCAACGGCTCCAAGACGTGGATCACCAACGCCCGCAAGGCCGAGCTGATCGCGCTGATGGTCAAGACCGACCCGCAGGCCGAGCCTCGGCACAAGGGTGTCTCGATCCTGCTCGTGGAGAAGGACGGCGAGGACGGTCTGGACGGCTTCCACCTGTCGCGCGACCTGCCCAAGCTGGGCTACAAGGGCGTGGAGTCCTGCGAGATCGCCTTCGACGGGATGCGCGTCCCGCGCTCGGCGCTGCTCGGGCAGGAGGAGGGCAAGGGCTTCGCGCAGATGATGAAGGGCCTGGAGGTCGGTCGTCTGCAGGTCGCCAGCCGTGCTCTCGGTGTGGGCCGCGCGGCGCTGGAGGACTCCCTGCGCTACGCCCAGGAGCGCGAGTCCTTCGGCGTGCCGATCTGGAAGCACCAGTCGATCGGCAACTACCTGGCCCAGATGGCGACCAAGCTGACCGCCGCCCGCCAGCTCACCCTGCACGCCGCGCGCGCCTTCGACGCCGGTCAGCGCGCCGACATGGAGGCGGGGATGGCCAAGCTCTTCTCCTCCGAGGTCGGCATGGAGATCGCCCTGGACGCCATCCGGATCCACGGCGGCTACGGCTACTCGACCGAGTTCGACGTCGAGCGCTACTTCCGTGACGCGCCGCTGATGATCGTCGGCGAGGGCACCAACGAGATCCAGATGAACGTCATCGCACGTCAGCTGGTCAAGCGCGGGAACGTGAACCCGGTATGACGCCACCCACCGACCCCTCGCACGTCACCTCGGGCGGAGCCGACGCGGCAGGTATGGAGCAGCTCCGGTCGGCGCGCTCGTTCCTCTTCGTGCCCGGTGACCGTCCGGACCGCTTCGCCAAGGCGGCCGCGGCCGGTGCCGACGTGGTGATCCTCGACCTGGAGGACGCCGTCGGCCCCGACCACAAGGGCACGGCCCGGGAGGCGGTCGTGGGCTGGCTCGCCGACGGCCACCGGGCCGCCGTCCGGATCAACGCGGTCGACTCCCCCGAGCACGCCGCCGATCTGGAGGCCCTCGAGGGCCTGCGCCCCGGTGCCGGCACCGGAGCGGGGACCGGCGAGCACGCCGGTCTGGTCGGCGTCGTCGTGCCCAAGGCCGCCGACCCCGGCACGGTCAGCGCCATCGCCTCACGGGTCGGCGCGCCGGTCATCGCCCTCGTCGAGTCCGCCGCCGGCATGGTCAACGCGGTCGAGCTGGCGCGTGCCGAAGGTGTGGCACGGCTGGCCTTCGGCCACCTCGACTACGCGGCCGACCTCGGCTCCGAGAGCACGCGCGTGGCGATGACCCACGGGAGGTCCACCCTCGTCATGGCCTCTCGCGCGGCCGGGCTCCCCGGGCCTGTGGACGGTGTGACCACGGCGCTGGACGACCCCACCGAGCTGGCCGACGACCTGGCCCACGCCGATGAGCTGGGCATGGGCGGCAAGCTGCTGATCCACCCGAAGCAGGTGGGCCCCACCCTGGCCGCCTACCGCCCGTCCGAGGCAGAGCTGGCGTGGGCGCACAAGGTCGTGTCCGCCGCCCGCACCTCCGGCGGCGGAGCCGTCCGCGTCGACGGCGCCATGGTCGACGCCCCCGTCGTCGCCCGCGCAGAAGAGATCCTCAGGAGGCAGTCCCGATGAGCACAGCAACCACGAACCGGACCGAGATCATCGCCGCCGAGCCCGTCGAGGCGCTGGCCGCCATGCTCGACATCGACGTCCCGTTCGGGATCGGCGACCCGGTCCCGCCGCTGTGGCACTGGATGTACCTGCTGGACCGCCGCCGCCAGAGCGAGCTCGGCGACGACGGCCACCCGGCCAGCGGCATCCCCGCCCCACCCGGCCCAGGACGCAGGCGCATGTTCGCTGGCGGGCGCGTGACCACATACCGCCCCCTCGTCATCGGCCGCGAGGCCACCCGGGTGACCTCGATCGCCCGGACCGTCGAGAAGGAGGGCCGCACCGGCCCGCTGACCTTCGTCACCGTGCTGCTGGAGATCAGCCAGGACGGCGAGCTCGCGATCCGCGAGGAGCAGGACATCGTCTACCGCGCGCCGGGCACCGGTGCCCTGCCGCCGGCCCCGGAGCCACCCGCGCCGCCGGCCGGTCCGACGCTGAGCCTGCACGTCGACGAGCCGATGCTGTTCCGCTTCAGCGCGCTCACCTACAACGGGCACCGGATCCACTACGACCTGGGCTGGGCCGCGCACGAGGGCTACGACGGGCTGGTCATCCACGGCCCGCTGCAGGCGCTGCTCATGGGCGACCACCTGCGCCGCGAGGGCGTCGACCTGGTCGGCAAGACCTACGGCTACCGCTTCGTCTCGCCCATGACCAAGCCCCAGACCCTGACCATCGTGCCCGGCCAGGAGGGTCTGGATCACGGCGCCGAGTCCCGCTCCGAGGCCGGCGCGATCTGCGCGGTCAGCACCCTCACCGAGGCGCCCGAGGCCGCGGCGGCCCGAGAGGCGAGCCACGGTGGCTGACGAGGTCCTCCTGGAGGCCGACGGCCGCGGCGTGGCCACGGTCACGCTCAACCGGCCCGAGGTCAACAACGCCTACGACGAGGCGATGCTGCGCGGGCTGCACGCCGCCGTGGACGCGGCGCTCGCCTCCCAGGAGACGGAGGCACCGGTCCGGTGCGTCGTCATCCGCGCCAACGGCCGTCACTTCCAGGCCGGGGCCGACCTCGGGTGGTTGGGGTCCGTGCGGACGGGGACGCCGGAGGACAACCTCGCGGCCTCCGAGCTCACCGGCAGCGCCGTGCGCCGGCTGACCCAGCTCGACGTCCCCGTGGTCGCGCTCGTCCAGGGCGCCTGCTTCGGTGGCGGCACGGGGGTGCTGGCGGCCGCCGACGTCGTCGTCTGCGGGGAGGACTCCGTCTTCTCCATCGCCGAGGTGCGCTGGGGGCTGCACGCCTCGATCATCCTGCCCCAGCTGGCCGACGCCATTGGACCACGCCAGGTGCGGCGCTACGCCCTCACCGGCGAGCGCTTCGACGCGACGGAGGCGCAGCGGATCGGCCTGGTCCACGAGGTCGTGCCCCGCGAGGAGCTGGAGACCCGCGGCGAGCAGATCGTCGGGGCCATCCTCGCGTCCGGCCCCGCGGCGGTCGCCACCACCAAACGACTGGCCCGAGGCCTGTCGTGGTCCGGCGTGGGCGACGAGGACTTCGCAGAGCTGGTGCGCGAGCACAGCGACGGACGCCAGTCCCCGCAGGCACGCGAAGGTCTGACCGCCTTCGCCGAGAAGCGCTCCCCCGACTGGGTCCCCTCCACCTGACCTACCGCATACCGACGAAGGAACCTGCCGATGAGCACCTCCCCCACCGTCCAGGAGGCCCGCACCCGCACCCGCGAGGTGACCTCGCAGTTCGACGACGACTACTGGCGCGCTGCAGACCTCGAGCGTCGCTACCCCCAGGAGTTCGTCGACGCGATGGGCGCCTCCGGGCTGCTCGCCGCGATGATCCCCGAAGTCCACGGCGGGCTGGGCTGGGGCATCGGAGCCGCCTCCGCCGTCATGGAGGAGATCAACGCCAGCGGCGGTCACAGCGCCGCCTGCCACGCGCAGATGTACACGATGGGCGCGGTCCTGCGACACGGGACCCAGGAGCAGAAGGAGCGCTACCTGCCCGCCATCGCCTCCGGCGACCTGCGGCTGCAGGCCTTCTCCATCACCGAGTCGTCCGGCTCGGACACCTCCCGGATCGAGACGGTCGCCGAGCGGGACGGCGACGACTACGTCATCACGGGCCACAAGACCTGGACGAGCCGGATCGGCGAGTCCGATCTGGCTCTGGTGCTGGCCCGCACCTCACCGCGCGGCGAGCGGCCCACCGAGGGCATGACGCTCTTCCTCGTCGACCTGCGTGAGGTCCGGGCCTCCCACCCCGAGCAGCTCGAGGTCATCCCGGTGCGCACCATGTTCAACTACGCCACCAACCAGGTGAAGTACCACGGCCTCCGCGTGCCGGGCAGCGCCGTCCTGGGCGAGGTCGGCAAGGGCTTCCGGCACGTCATCGACGGCTGGAACGCCGAGCGAATCCTGCTGGCGGCCGAGGCCATCGGTGACTCCCGGTGGTTCGTGGAGCGCGCTGTCAGCTACTCGAAGGAGCGCGTCGTCTTCGACCGCCCGATCGCGGTCAACCAGGGGATCCAGTTCCCGATCGCGGACGCCTACATGCGGATGCGCGCTGCCGACGGTGTCCGGTGGGAGGCCTGCGCCCTCTTCGACGCGGGAGAGGCGTGCGGCGCGGAGGCCAACATGGCCAAGTGGCTCGCGGCCGAGGCAAGCTGGCAGGCTGCCAACATGTGCCTGGACACCTACGGCGGCTTCGGCTTCGTGGACACCTACGACGTGGAGCGGAAGTTCCGCGAGACCCGCGTCTACGGCATCGCGCCGGTGAGCAGCAACATGATCCGGTCCTTCGTCGCGACCAAGGTCCTGGGGCTGCCCAAGTCCTACTGAGGCACCCTCGGGACGGGGCGCTCGACCGTGACATAACGTTTGCTTAAAGTCTGCGCGCCACCCCTGGCTGCCGGGAGGAGCCTGACGCAGGATTGGTCGGACCAGGGGGCTGCGGAGGGCAGTCCCCGGACGATCAAAAGGAATGTGATGAAGAAGTTCGTGTCAGCGGTGTGCGGTCTGGGGATGGTGGCGGGGATGAGCCTCGCGTCACCAGCAGTCGCGTCGGAGTCTGAGGAGTCGCAGGACGACTACACCTACGACCTGTTCAACCTCACCACCGACGACCCTCGCGCCGAGGCCGTGTTCGAGCAGCTGGACGCGATCGACCCGCAGTGGCGTGAGCGCCTGGCGGACCCGGCTCTGGACCGGCCCGGTGAGGCAGCTCTGCGTGACGCCCTCAACCGCGCGATCAACCCGGACGACTACGAGTGCGGGGCGACGCCGCTGGACGCCTACGTCGACGAGATCCTGGAGGACGTCGACTTCCTCACGATCCTCATCCTGAGCCTCACCGGCGGGCTGGACATCCCGACCTACGACGCCCTGGTCTACGGCACCGAGGGCGACCCCGACTACGCCCTCCCGGGCGACGCCAAGGGGCTGAACAAGGCCTTCAGCAAGGCGCAGAAGTTCTGGGACATCGATTCCAGCGACATCCAGCTGATCGGCATGTACGGCGAGACCATCGTCGACATCGACCGTTCGTCGCGCACCCTCGAGACGGTCTTCGGCTATGACGAGGCAAGTGCTGACGATCTCGCCGAGCTGATCGCCGAGGTCGTGCTGGACGACCCGGCCATGGATGGCGGCAACCACCCGATCCTGAGCCTCAACGCCTTCGCGTTCAGCGCCGACGGCTCCACGGACCCGCTGATCTCCACCATCCCGGACAAGATCGTCATGGGCGACGGCATCATCAAGGCCACCGAGTGGATGGGTCTGGGCAGCACGGGCGCCCAGGCGATCCTGGCGCACGAGTTCGCCCACCACGTGCAGTTCGAGGAGGGCCTCTTCGACTCCGACCTGCCCGAGAACGAGGCCACCCGCCGCACCGAGCTGATGGCCGACGCCTACGCGTCCTACTTCGCTGCGCACCGCAAGGGCCTGAACCTGCGCAAGGACGTCATCCTGCAGGTCCAGGAGTCCTTCTACAACGTCGGCGACTGCAGCTTCGAGAGCCCCGGCCACCACGGCACCCCCAATCAGCGTCTCGCCGCTGCCGCCTGGGGCGCCGACCTGGCCATCGCTGCGCAGAAGCAGGGCCACGTCCTGAGCCTGGACGAGCTCTACGAGCGCTTCGAGGCGCAGCTGCCGGTCTTCCTGGAGCCGGACGCCTGAGCACGCATCTCACCTCACCCTCGGCACCCCGCTGAGGATCAGGTATGAGGAGGGGCGGGTCTATCTGGACCCGCCCCTTCTTCGTTCCCTGGCCGGGCACGCCAGGGGGGTACGGTTCGACAACGAGGGTCTTGCACCGCATGATCCACCAAGGAATAGACTTAGGTCACGGATTCTTCGACTATGCTGCACAGCACGTCGACACTACAGATGATCATTCGGAAAATCTCGGGTGGTGCGCTTAGAGTTCCACCTCATGAGCACTCACGTCGACCTGCGCCCAGACACCCTCGCCGTCCGCGGCGGGCTGATGCGCAGCTCCTTCGACGAGACGTCCGAGGCGCTCTATTCGACCTCCGGCTACGTCTACGGCAGCGCCGAGGAGGCGGAGTCCGCCTTCGCCGAGGAGATCGACCGCTTCGTCTACAGCCGCTACGGCAACCCGACCGTGGCCATGCTCGAGGAGCGCATCCGGCTCATGCACGGCGCAGAGGCCTGTCAGTCCACCGCCTCCGGGATGTCCGCGGTCTTCACGGCCCTGGGCGGGCTGTGCGGACAGGGTGGTCGGATCGTGGCTGCGCGGGCACTCTTCGGCTCCTGCTTCGTCATCGTCGACGAGGTGCTGCGTCGTTGGGGTGTGGACAGCACCTTCGTGGACGGCACCGACCTGGACGCCTGGGCGGAGGCGCTCTCGACCCCGGCCACCGCGGTCTTCTTCGAGACGCCGAGCAATCCCACCCAGGAGCTGGTCGACATCGCGGCGGTCAGCGAGCTGGCGCACGCGGCGGGGGCGGTCGTGGTGGTGGACAACGTCTTCGGGACGCCGGTCTTCTCGCGGCCGCTGGACCTGGGGGCCGACATCGTCGTCTACTCCACGACCAAGCACATGGACGGGCAGGGGCGGGTCATGGGTGGGGCGATCGTGGGCGCCGCCGAGCACGTGGAGGGGCCGATCCGGACGCTGCTGCGGCACACGGGACCGTCGATGTCACCCTTCAACGCCTGGGTGACCCTCAAGGGCCTTGAGACGCTGAGCCTGCGGGTCGAGCGGATGGCCGACACGACACTGACCCTGGCCCAGCAGCTGGAGACCGACCCCCGCATCACCCGGGTCTTCCACCCCTGGCTCCCCTCGCACCCCCAGCACGAGCTGGCGCGGCGTCAGATGAGCGGGGGCGGGACGATCCTGACCTTCACCCTGGACGGTGACAAGGATGCTGCCTTCCGGTTCATGAACGCCCTGCGCGTGGTCGACATCTCCAACAACCTGGGCGACTCCAAGTCGCTGACCACCCACCCGGCGACCACCACGCACCGGCGGCTGCCGGAGGAGGCGCGGCTGGCGTGCGGCATCAGCGACGGGACGATCCGGCTCTCGGTGGGGCTGGAGGACGTCGAGGACCTCCGCGAGGATCTCGAGCGGGGGCTGGCCGCGGCCTTCGGCTGACGGGAGGGCGGTCAGGCGGGGCGGGCGAAAACCTGCTCGCCGGCCAGGTGCACCGAGCGGACGCGCTCGCGCAGGTCGGTGAGGTCGTCGTGGGCGCCGTCGAGCACGACGACGTCGCCGACCTTGCCCTCCTCGAGCGTGCCGTGGTCGGGGTCGACACCGAGCAGGCGCGCGGCCTGACGGCTGGTGGCCTCCCAGGCCTTCAGCGGGCTCATCCCGAGCTCGGCCATGAGCCGCACCTCCTCCAGGTTGGTGCCGTGCAGCCCCACCCCGGAGTCGGTGCCCATCGCCACCCGGACCCCGGCCTCGACGGCCCGTCGGAAGCTGTCGTCGTGGACCTCGGAGACCATGCGGGCCTTCTCGATCACCCGGTCGGAGATGACCGCGCCGGCCTCGGCCTGCTCCAGGACCGCCCGTGGCGCCGACAGCGTGGGCACCAGGTAGGTCCCTTCCGAGAGCATCATGTCGATGGCCTCGTCGTCGAGGTAGATCCCGTGCTCGATGGAGCGGACGCCGTTGCGGATCGCGGCCTTGATGCCGGCCGTGGCCTGGGCGTGCGCCATGACGTGCAGCCCGGCCGCCTTGGCGGTGGTGACCAGGGCCTTGAGCTCCTCGTCGTCGAAGTGCCCGTGCAGCGGGTTGCTGCGCGCCGAGAGCACTCCCCCGCTCGTGGCCACCTTGATCACGTCGGCGCCGGCGCGGACCAGCTCACGGACCTTCTTGCGCATCTCCTCCGGGCCGTCGACGACGCCGCTGGGAGCACCCGGGTGCCCGATCATCAGGCCGAGGACGGCGCCGCACACGTGCCAGTCGTCACCGTGACCACCGGTCTGGCTCAGCATGTTGACCGCGATCTGCATGCGGGGACCGGGGGTGATGCCCCGCCGCACCGCCTCGGCGACGCCAAGGTCGGCCCCGCCCGCGTCCCGCACCCAGGTGATGCCGGTCTCCAGCGTCGTCCGCATCCGCTGGGCCGCGAGGAAGAAAGGCAGCGAGAACGGCGTCTGGAGCGTCTTCATCATGTCGGGCGCCTCGATCATGAAGTGCACGTGGCAGTCGAAGAGCCCGGGCAGCACCGTCGCGCCGGAGCAGTCCACGACGGTATCGGCCTCGACGCCGAGCCCGGGGCCGATCTGCGCGACCCGACCGTCCGCCACATACACATCTGCGGAGGCGGGCTGCGCCCCGGTGCAGTCGAGGACCGTGCCGCCCGTGAAGAGTGTGCTCGCCATGCCCACCAACCTAGTCCTCAGCGCCGAGGGCTAGGGTCGCGGGCGTGAGGTCACGTGAGGCGGGGACCGACCTGCCGCCCATCCCCGAAGGGTCCTGGCCAGCGCTGTGGGCGCTGGTCATCGGCTTCTTCATGATCCTGGTCGACTCGACCATCGTCTCTGTCGCGATCCCGGCCCTGATGCGCGACTTCGACGCCAGCGTCAACGAGGTCATGTGGGTCACCTCGGCCTACCTGCTGGCCTATGCGGTGCCGCTGCTGATCACCGGGAGGCTGGGCGATCGGCTCGGGCCCAAGCGGCTGTATCTGACCGGCCTGACGATCTTCACCCTCGCCTCGCTGTGGTGCGGGCTCTCCGGCGAGCTCGGGATGGGGATCTCCGGGCTGATCGCCGGCCGCGTGGCGCAGGGGCTCGGAGCCTCGATGATGACCCCGCAGACGATGGCCGTCATCACCCGGACCTTCCCGGCCGAGCGGCGCGGGTCGGCGATGGCGCTGTGGGGTGCGACGGCCGGCGTGGCCACGCTGATCGGTCCCCTGCTGGGCGGCCTGCTCATCGACGCCCTGGGCTGGGAGTGGATCTTCTTCGTCAACATCCCGGTCGGGATCGTGGGGCTGGTCCTGGCGGCCCGGCTCGTGCCGACGCTGGAGACCCACCGGCACCGCTTCGACATCCTCGGGGTCGTGCTCAGCGCGATCGGTCTGTTCTGCGCGGTGTTCGGCATCCAGGAGGGGCAGACCTACGAGTGGGGCACGCTCACCGGGTTCATCTCGGTGCCGCTGCTCATCGGGGTGGGTGTGCTGGTGCTGGGGCTGTTCGTCGGGTGGCAGGCCGTCAACAAGGGAGAGCCGCTGGTGCCGCTCTCGCTCTTCGGCGACCGCAACTTCTCGCTGGCCAACGCCGCGATCGTGACCGTGGGCTTCTCGATCACCTCGCTGATCTTCCCGTTCATGATCTGGGCGCAGTCGGTGCGGGACATGACCCCGACCCAGGCGGCCCTGGTGATGGCGCCCTCGGGCGTGATGTCGTTCGTGCTGGCGCCGTTCGCCGGCAAGCTGACCGACCGGGTGCACCCGCGGGTCCTGGTCGGCGCCGGCACTCTGGGCCTGGCTGCATCGGTGGTGATCATGTCGCGGCTGATGACCCCGGACTCGCCGCTGTGGGCGATGCTGCTGGCCATGACGCTGATGGGGGCGGCCAACCCGTTCATCTGGGGCCCGCTGTCGACGACGGCCACCCGCAACCTGCCGCTGCACCGGGCGGGTGCGGGTGCGGGCGTCTACAACGCGACGCGTCAGATGGGGGCCGTGCTGGGCAGCGCGGCGATCGCGGTGCTCATGGAGTCCAGGATCGCGGCCCGGCTGGGCAGCTCGGGTGCGCCGGCCGGAATGACGGCCGAGTCGGCGCAGGCCGCGGCCGGCTCCGCCCGGACGATGCCGCCCGCCATCGCCGAGGCCTTCTCCGCCGCGTTGTCCGACGCCATGCTCCTGCCCGCCGCGGTCATCCTCCTCGGCTTCGCCGCCGCCCTCCTCTTCGAGCGTCCGCGCCACCTCACCCGCACCTGACCCCGCCCCCACCGGGAGCGGCGGATGGTTGCCCCCGCCCCCACCGGGAGCGGCCAGTGGTTGCCCCCGCCCCCACCGGGAGCGGCCAGTGGTTGTCCCAGCCCGACCGGGCGCCACGAGTGGCTGACCGGGGACACGGGCCAGGGCGGGAAACTGCCCGGCCGGACCGTCAGCCCCTCAGTGATCCTTCGTCCGGAAAGAACCGGACGAAGGATCACTTTCCGGCTGACGGATCTCGAGGGAGGCACCCACAGACGAGGCCGCGGCGGTGCACAGACTGAGGCGACCGGAACCACGGACCGTGGCGGTGGAGCCGCATACCGTGCCGCCGAAGGCCTGAGCCCCACCAGACGTCGGACGGGACGTGCGATGGGGCCCAGGATCTGGCGGGGAGGGGGTGCGGCTGCTCGCCTACTTGCTCTCGGACTTCGCGGCGGCACGCCTCTTGGTCGACCCGGACTCGGTCTGGCCAGGCGAAGGCTCGCCCTCGGCGGTGCGCGAGGAGGGGACATCGATCTTGTCGACGACCTCGATCTTGGGGTAGTCCGGACGCCACATCAGGTCGTGGATCTCCTGGATCGGGTTCTCCAGCTTCCTGGTCGCCATGCCCTCGGCCTCGGCGGCCTGGGCGACCCGCACGGCGACGGCCGCGGACACGGCACGCAGCTGACGCATCGAGGGCAGCACGGGCGCCCCGCGCCGGCCTGCGGAAGTCATCTCCGCCACCGCGGTGGCCGCCGCGTGCCTTACTCTAGGGCAAGTTCGCGTTGATTACCACTATGCGGGATTACTTTTCCATAAAAAGGAATTTGATCGTCACCGGGCGTGGCGTGTGGTTGCCCTCGAACGCACCGGGCGAGTGCTGTGGTTGCTGGGCGGGCGACCTGCCGGGGCCGAGCCCGATCGCCTAGGCTCGCAGTGACATCCCCGCAGCACGAGGAGCAATGACATGAGCGAGATCGACCGTGGGTCGGACCCGTCGCCGTTCGCGTGGATCTTCGGAGGTGCGCTCGCGCTGATCGGCCTCGGCAGCATCCTGCGTGCCCAGCGAAATCGCCGTGAGCAGGCCATCATCGCCGAGGAGCGTCGGTCCTCGGCGACGGCTGACGAGGTGGCGGAGGGCCATCCGAGCTGATCAACCACACGCCACGCCCGGTCGGGTGAAAAGGGGCGTCAGATGTCGAAGGTGACGCCCTGGGCCAGGGGCAGCTCGCCGGAGTAGTTGATCGTGTTGGTCGCGCGGCGCATGTAGGCGCGCCAGGCGTCCGAGCCCGACTCGCGACCGCCACCGGTCTCCTTCTCCCCGCCGAACGCACCGCCGATCTCGGCGCCCGAGGTGCCGATGTTGACGTTGACGATGCCGCAGTCCGAGCCCTCGGCCGAGCAGAACAGCTCCGCCTCGGCCTGGTCCTGGGTGAACACGCTGGAGGACAGGCCCTGGGGCACCGCGTTGTTGAGCTCGATCGCCTCCGCGAAGCTCTCGTAGGGCAGCACGTAGAGGATCGGCGCGAACGTCTCGGTGTGCATGACCTCCGACTGCTCCGGCATCCGGATCACGACCGGCCGCACGTAGTAGGCGCCCTCCGCCTCGTCGGCCAGCTCCCGCTCTCCCCCGGCGACGACCTCGCCACCGGCAGCCTTCGCCGCCTCGATCGCCGCGACGAAGGCCTCGTAGGAGCGCTCGTCCAGCAGCGGCCCGACCAGCGTCCCCTCGGACATCGGGTCCCCGACGGGCAGGTTGCGATATGCCGCGGCCACCCGCTCGGTCACCTCGTCGACGATCGAGGAGTGGGCGATGACGCGCCGCATCGTGGTGCACCGCTGCCCCGCCGTGCCGGCCGCGGAGAAGACGATCCCGCGCGTGGCCAGGGCCAGGTCGGCGCTGGGCGCGATCACCGCGGCGTTGTTGCCGCCGAGCTCGAGCAGGCTGCGCCCGAAACGGTCCGCCACCACCGGCCCCACCGCCCGCCCCATCCGGGTCGAGCCGGTCGCGCTGAGCAGCGCCACGCCACGGTCGGCGACCAGGGCCTCCCCCACCTCCGGCCCGCCGAGCACGACCTGGCTCAGGTCGGCCGACAGCCCCTGCTCGGCGATCGCGCGCTGCAGCAGCGCATCGGCGGCCAGCGCGCACAGCGGCGTCTTCTCCGACGGCTTCCACACCACCGGGTCGCCGCACACCAGCGCGATCGCGGTGTTCCACGACCACACCGCCACCGGGAAGTTGAAGGCCGACACCACCCCGACCACGCCCAGCGGGTGCCAGGTCTCCATCAGCCGGTGGCCGGGCCGTTCGGAGGCCATCGTCCGGCCGTACAGCTGCCGCGACAGCCCCACGGCGAAGTCGCAGATGTCGATCATCTCCTGCACCTCGCCCAGCGCCTCGGAGGTGACCTTGCCCGCCTCGATGCTCACCAGCGTCGCCAGGTCGGCCTTGTGCTCGGTCAGCAGCTCACCGAACCGCTTGACCAGCGCGCCACGCACCGGCGCCGGCACCGACCGCCAGGTCGCGAAGGCCGCCCGCGCCCGCCGCACGGTCTCCCCCACCGCGTCCGGCTCGCTCCAGGCCAGCGTCGAGACGACCGCACCGTTGATCGGCGAGCGCCCTTCCTTCTCTCCTCGGTATGCGGTGAGGTCGACTCCGCACGCGCGCGCGGCCTGGTCCGCGCGCACCTTGAGGTCCTCGGCGGCAGGAAGGGTGGCCATGGTGACTCCTGAAGAAGGGGACGCGACGGGACGAGCCTGTCACACCGCATACCCCGGCAGGAGAAAGGGGCCGCAGGCCCCGCCCGGTCCGCTCAGGCAGAGGTCACAGGACCTTGGAGAGGAAGGCCCTCGTCCGCTCGTGCTGGGGATCGGTGAGCACCTGGCGGGGGTCGCCGCTCTCGACCACGGCGCCGTCGTCCATGAAGACGAGGGTGTCCCCGACCTCGCGGGCGAAGCCCATCTCATGGGTCACCACGACCATCGTCATGCCGCCGTCGGCCAGGCCCCGCATGACGTCGAGCACCTCACCGACCAGCTCGGGGTCGAGCGCGGAGGTCGGCTCGTCGAAGAGCATGAGCTTGGGGTCCATCGCCAGCGCCCGCGCGATCGCGACCCGCTGCTGCTGCCCGCCGGAGAGCATCGCCGGGTAGGAGGCGTGCTTGTCGGCCAGCCCGACCCGGTCGAGCAGCTCCATCGCGCGGTCCCGGATGGCCGAGGGGCGCACGCCCTTGACCTGGACCGGGGCCTCCATGACGTTCTGCAGCGCGGTCATGTGCGGGAAGAGGTTGAAGCGTTGGAAGACCATGCCGATGTCGGAGCGCTGGGCGGCGATCTCCTTCTCGCGCATCTCGTAGAGCTTGCCGTCGCGCTCGCGGAAGCCGACCAGGCCGCCGTCGACCCGCAGGGTGCCGCCGTCGAGCCGCTCCAGGTGGTTGATGCAGCGCAGGAAGGTCGACTTGCCCGAGCCTGAGGGACCGACCAGGCAGCAGACCTCGCCGTTGCGGACCTCCAGGTCGATGCCCTTGAGCACCTCGACGTGGCCGAAGCGCTTGCGCACGCCGTGGGCCTCGACCATGAGCGCGCGGTCGCCGCGGGGCGTCTCGGTGGGACGGGCGTCCCCGGTGGGACGGGTGGCCTCGGTGCTCATCGGGTCCTCCCCGGCTTGAGGTTGGTCAGCACCTTCTCCAGCACCCCGGTGGGGGCGCTGCGGCGCGAGCCGCGGGCGAAGCGGCGCTCGAGGAAGTACTGCCCGACCGAGAAGACGGTGGTCAGGATGAGATACCAGACCGAGACGGTGAAGAGCAGCTCGATGACCATGAGGTTGTTGGAGTAGATGCCGACCGCGGAGAGCAGGAGCTCGGGATACTGCACGGCATAGGCCAGGGACGAGGTCTTGAGCATGTTGATGAACTCGTTGCCCGTCGGCGGGATGATGACCCGCATCGCCTGGGGCAGCACGATCCGGCTCATCGTCTTGCGCGGCGACATGCCCAGGGCCTGGGCCGCCTCGGTCTGGCCCTCGTCGACCGAGGTGATGCCGGCTCGGACGATCTCGGCCATGTAGGCGCCCTCGTTGATGCCCAGTCCCAGCAGCGCGGCCAGGAAGGGCGTCATCAGCACGTTGGTGTCGGCGCTCCACAGGCCGGGGATCCCGATGGTCGGGAAGACCAGGGACAGGTTGTACCAGACCAGCAGCTGGACCAGCACCGGCGTCCCGCGGAAGAACCAGATGTAGAGCCAGGCCACGAAGGAGGTGACCGGGTTCCTGGACTGCCGCATCACCGCGGCGACCACGCCCAGCACGATGCCGACCAGCTGCGCGAGCACGCTGATCAGCAGCGTGTTCCACATCCCCTGGATGATCCGGGGGTTGGTCAGGTAGGACGCGGTGGCGCCGTAGTCGATGTTGCCGCGGGAGAAGGCGTAGACGAGGGCGACCAGCAGGGCGCCCACGACCACCGCCCCGACCCACCGTCCGTAGTGGCGGACGGGGATCGCGACGATATCGGCCTCGCTGTCGCGGGTCGGGGCGGTGGACATGGTGGCTGCCTCAGGTGCCCGCGTTGATGGTGGCCTCGTCGATGGCGCCGAGCGGGACCTCGTACTTGTCGATCAGCTTCTGGTAGTCGCCGGAGTCGATGATCGCCTGGATCGCCTTCTGCAGGGTGTCGCGCAGCTCGGTGTCCTCCTTGTTGACCCCGATGCCGAGCGGGCCGGCCTCGACCTGGTCGCCGACGACCTCGAAGTCGTTGCCGCCGCCGGAGGTGCGGGCGTTGTAGGCCGCGACCGGATAGTCCTGCATGCCGGAGTCGGCGCGACCGTTCTTGACCTGCAGCATCGCCTCGGTCTCGCGGTCGAAGGCGAGCACGTTGACCGCCTCCTTGCCCTCGGCCTGGCAGGTCTCGCTCTGGGCGTTGCTGACGTCCTCGGCCATCGTGCCGCGCTGGACCGCGATGGTCTTGCCGCACAGGTCGGCGATGCCGGTCAGCCCGGCCGGGTTGCCCTTGGGCACGAGCAGCACGCCGCCGGCGGTGTAGTAGTCGACGAAGTCGATCTCCTTCTGCCGCTCGGCGGTGTCGCTCATCCCGGAGATCGCCACGTCGATGCGGCCGGACTTCAGCTGGGTGATGAGGCCGTCGAACTGGGCGTTGTTCCAGACGAACTCGACGCCGATCTGCTCCGAGATCAGGTCGGTGAGGTCCTTGTCGAAGCCGATGACCTCGTTGTTCTCGTCGTAGTACTCCATCGGCGCGTAGGCGATGTCGCCGCCGACCTGGATCTTGCCGGCCTTCTGGATGTCCTCGGGCAGCTCGTCGAACAGCGGCGCGTCCTTGTTGACGCCGCCGGCGGCCGGGGCGTCGCCGCTGGCTCCGGCGCCGTCGGTGCTGCCACCGCCGCCGCAGGCGGTGAGCAGTGCCGTGGTGGCCAGCAGGGCGGTGGCCAGCGTGAGGCTGGGTCGGTTCTTCACGGATGTCTCCTCGGGATGGGCGGTGGTCAGGTTTCTTGCGGGGTATGCGGTGGCGCCAGGTGGTACCACCCCGTGCGGCTCACGGCGTCGGCGGTCCAGCCTTCGGCGAAGGAGCGGCCCAGCCAGGTGGAGGTGGCGGCGCGCCACTCCTGGGCCTGGCCGGGGTCGGTGCGCCTCAGCTCGACGATGTCGGTGGGGACGCGGATCCACCGGTCGGTGCCGGTGTCGAGGTAGGCGGGGGCGCCGTCGGGGCCGTCGTGGACGGCGGCGTCCTGCGTGGCCACCTGCGTGAGGTCGGGCGGGGACGGGTCGGGGGCGACCCCCTCCCCGGCGGCGAGCGCCCGCGGCGAGCGCAGGTGCCAGCGCACCACCATCCGGTCACCGACGTCGGTGCCGTTGAGCTCGTCGTCCATCCGGCCGTAGAAGGCGGGCTCGAACTCGCTGATCGTGGCGCCGAGCTTGACCGTGTTGAACCGTCCGTTGCGGGCAACCAGCGGGTCGTAGGTCCAGGTCATCACCTCGATGCCCGCGTCCAGCGCCCAGGAGCGCTGGTGCTGCTTGAGGGTCAGGCCGATGCCGCGGTCGCTGGCGCCGGGGCGGACGGCGGCCAGATAGCTGTAGCACCCGCCGGGCACGTCCCGCCCCAGCACCGCCGCCCCCAGCAGGGAGCCGTCGGCGCGGTCGAGGGCGGCGTTGACCAGGCCGCCGGCGTGGACCATGCTGCGCAGCGACTCGCTGTGCATCGGGACCCCCTCCGGCGTGCGGCCCCACACGTCGGCGAAGAGCGCCGAGATCTCCTTGAGCGCACCCATCTCCTCGACCCCCACGACCGTGACGCCGGAGCGGACGGCCGCGGCCGCCACGGTGCGCCGGACCCGACCGCCCAGGTTGAAACCACCGGTGGCCCGGGCGGTGCCGGGCCGGCGGAGGTCGGGGTCGGTGCGCGTCATCTGCACACCTTGCGCCTCTCACCGCGCTCCGCACACCATCCCTGAGCACAACTCGATTAGGATTTCTTTGTGCGAGAGGACAAGGCCAGGGTCGACCACGACCCGCTGCCGAGCATCGGGATCGTGCTGGACACCCTGGGCGAGGCGACCCTGCGCCTGGTCTCCGACCCCGTGGGCCGGGATCTGGCGGTCACCCACACCGTGCTGCACGACGCCCTCGGCGATCTCGAGGAGGGGCCGCGGGGGCTGCTGCTCGTCCCGGGGTCGACGCCCGACGATCCCGCGCTCGTCGCGCTGCTCGGCGACGCCGCGGACCAGGGCTTCTCGGGGGTGGTGGTCAAGGCCCGCGGGCAGGAGCTGACCGCCCTGGCCGACGCGGCCGATGCCGCCGGGCTGGCGCTGCTCGTGGTCGACGACGCGGTCGGCTGGCTGCACCTGGACCGGATGGTCAGCACCGCGCTCGCCGGGACGGGCGGCAGTCCCGGGACCGCGCTGTCCTCGCTGGCCGTCGGAGACCTGTTCTCGCTGGCCAACGTGATCGCGACCACCACCGGCGGGGCGACCGCGATCGAGGACCTGGGGCGCCGGGTGCTGGCCTACTCGACCGTGCCGGGGCAGGTCATCGACGACGAGCGACGCGACGGAATCCTGGGCCGGCTGGTGCCGAACCTGCCCGACAACGACCGCCAGTACGCCCAGGTCTACGCCACCACCGGCACCCACTTCTTCGAGGCGACCGACACCGGGCTGGCGCGGCTGGCCTGCGCGGTCCGCACCGGCACCGACCCGCTCGGCTCGGTCTGGGTCGTGGTGCCGCCCGAGGGGGCGCGGGAGGACGCCGAGGCGATGCTGGCCGCGGCGGCCGAGATCGCCGCCCTGCACCTCCTGCGCAGCCGCAGCGGCGAAGACTTCGCCCGGCAGCGCCGCACCGACCTGGTGCGCCGCCTGCTGGAGCAGGACGACGCCGCGGCCGCCCGTCAGCTGGGCCTGTCCGACCCGGCCGCCCTGTCCGTCGTCGCGATCCACGCCCCGCCCCGGCCGGGGACGAGCTCGGTCGACCTGGCCCGGCTGCTCGACGTGGTCAGCCTGGAGCTGGGCGCGCGGCTGGGGCCCTCCGGCTGCGTCGTCGCCTCGGGCCGCGTCTATGCCCTGGTCACCGATGCCATCGGCCCGGAGCGGCAGCGCGCCGGGATCGCGGGGGCGGTGCGGGCGGCCGGGCAAGCGCTGCGCCTGCAGCTCTTCGCCGGAGTCTCCCGCACCCTCCCCCGCGCGTGGCAGGTGTCGGCGGCCCGGCACGAGGCCGACCGGGTCGTGGATCTCGTGCTCGCCGACCCCGACCTCGGCCCTGTCGGCCATGCCGCCTCGCTCGTGGACCGGCTCACGCTCCTGACGCTCGCAGACCAGCACCCCGACAGCCAGCGCCTCTCCCTCCCTGCGCAGGCGTTGCTGGCCCACGACGCCGAGACCGGCCAGGACCTCGCCGCCCTCGTCCTGGCCTGGCTCGAGTCCGCCCGCGACACCGCCGCCGTGGCCCGCCGCCTCGACGTCCACGTCAACACGGTCCGCTACCGGCTACGCCGGGTCGAGGAGCGCTTCGGCATCGACCTCCAGAACCCCGACCAGACCCTCCTCCTCTGGCTGGCCCTCCGCCTCCACCAGACCCGCTAAACCCCACCGGGCGCGCCTCGTGGTTGCCCCACACCCCACCGAGCGCGCCTTGTGGTTGCTTCAGACGCGACCAAGCGCGCCTTGTGGTGGTTCTGAGAGCGACCGGGCGCACCTTGTGGTTGCTACCACCACGACCGGGCGTGGCGAATGGTTGCCGGATCATGATCCGTCCAGGCTTTCTGGCGCTCCGCGAGACACGGTATGCGGCCACTCACCTGGGCGCGCCCACCCACCTCATCCCTCCTCGGGGGCCGAGCAGGGGGCGCCGAGCAACCACACCCGGCGCTCGGTGCGGCCGGGGACAACCACAGCCCGCGCCCGGTCGCCCTTGGGAGCAACCACACCAGGCGCCCGGTCGCCCTGGGGGCCAACCACACCACGCGCCCGGTCGTAAGGGAGTGCGCCCCAGAACAACCCCCCAATCCCACCCCCACCTCAGACGATGTGCTTCTCCGGCGTGACCACCCCGTCCGCGAACCGCGCCACGTCCAACGCAGACACGTCGACCACCGGACGCTCCCCACAGACCAGCGCAGCGACGGCCTCCCCGACCGACGGCCCCATCAGGAAGCCGTGCCCGGAGAAGCCCGTCGCATAGACCAGCCCGGGCACGTCCTCCGAAACCCCGATCAGCCCGTTGTGGTCCGGCGTCATCTCGTACAGCCCCGCCCACCCCGACCGGATCTCCAGATCCCCCAACGCAGGCGCACGCCGCGCGATCGCCTCCGACAACCCACCCAGCCACGCGTCGTCGCGCCCCAGCTTGAAGCCTGGCGTCTCCGCCTTGTCCGACATCCCCACCAACAACCCCGGCCCCTCGTCGTGAAAGTAGAACGAGGAGGAGAAGTCGATCGTGAACGGCGTCGGACCGTCCCGCCCGTCGACCGGCCCGGTGCACACGATCTGCCGACGCAGCGGCTCGACCGGCAGATCCACGCCGAACCACCCCGCCACCGGCCCCGACCACGCGCCCGCAGCCACGACGACCTGCTCGGTCTCGATCCGCCCACCATCACAGACGACCGCCCGGATCCGACCGTCCTCCACCTCGGACCCCGTCACCGTGCACCCGCTCACCAGCCGCGCACCCTCCCGCCGCGCCGCCCGCGCATAGCCCTGCACGACCGCCTCCGGCGCGCAGTGCCCATCGCCCTCGTGCCAGCTCGCCGCGAGCAACCCTGAAGCGCCCCAGGTTTGATGCCGCTTCCTTTCGAGTCCGGAAGGATGCATGTCATGCCGAAGAAGATCGATCCCGAGCTGAAGGCTCGGGCTGTGCGGTTGGTGCTGGAGCACCGCAACGAGTACCCGACGATGACCGCGGCCGTGCTGGCGGTCTCCCGGCAGGAAGGAGTGGGCAAGGAATCGTTGCGGCGGTGGGTCGCCCAGGCCGAGATCGATGCCGGCGACCGGCCAGGGACCACCACGGCCGAGCAGGCGGAGATCAAGAAGCTGAAGGCCGAGAACCGGCGGCTGCGTGAGGACGTGGCCATCCTGAAGGCGGCCACGAGTTTCTTCGTGGGGGAGCTCGACCCCCGGAACCGATGATCATGGCGTTCATCGACGCCCAGCGCGCCCAGGGGCACGCGGTCGAGTCGATCTGCCGGGTCCTGCGCGAGCAGGGCCTGCAGGTCGCCGCGCGCACCTACCGGGCCTGGAAGAACAACTCCCGCCAGCCCTCGGCCCGCACGCACACCGATGCTCTGGTGATGGACCTGGTGCGCGACCTGGCCTGGACCACCAACACCCGCACCGGCGCCCGTCAGCTAGCCCCGGAAGGGCTGTACGGGCGACGCAAGATGACCGCGCTGGTCCGCCGCAGCGGCCTGCCCGACGCCTCGGCCGGGGCGGTCGACCGGGCGATGCGCGCCCTGGGCCTGTCCGGCCTCCGCCGCGACAAGGGCATCCGGACCACGATCCCCACCAAGGACGGGCGGCGCGCTGGCGACCTGTTGGATCGCGACTTCACCGCCACCTGCCCGAACCAGACCTGGGTGATGGACTTCACCTACGTCCGGGCCTGGACCGGGTGGGTGTACGTCGCGTTCGTCCTGGACGTCTTCGCCCAGCGGATCGTGGCCTGGCACGCTGCCACGACCAAGGAGGTCGACCTGGTGATGACCCCGCTGCGGATGGCGATCTGGCAGCGTGACCACGACGGGCACCCCGTCGCACCCGGCCTGATCTGCCACGCGGACGCCGGGTCGCAGTACACCTCGCTGCGATTCACCGAGCACCTGGCCCTGGAAGGCCTGCGACCCTCCATCGGCTCGGTCGGTGATGCGTTCGACAACGCCTTGATGGAGAGCGCCATCGGCCTGTACAAGACCGAGTGCATCCGCACCACCGTCTTCTGCGACGGGCCCTACAAGACCATCGCGGACGTCGAGTACGCCACCGCTGCCTGGGTCGACTGGTACAACCAGCGACGCCTCCACGGCAGCCTTGGCATGATGTCCCCAGTGGAGTACGAGAACGCCCACTACGCGACCCTCAACCGAGAGCCGCAACCCGTATAGGAGCGGCACAGAACCTGGGGCGCTTCA
>NZ_JBQGWG010000019.1:0-64672 GCF_052073805.1 Ornithinimicrobium panacihumi
TGACGGCGCTCAGGTGAATCTCCCCAGTTCTGCTCACTGAAATTCCCCACCCTGTGGCCCCATCCGGGGACGGGCGGGGCTCCTTCGATGATGGCGGTCTCTGACCACACGCCTACTCGAAGGAGCCCCTCGTCCCATGCTGTCACGGGAGGAAGACATCGAAGTTCACGCGTTGGCCCGGCAGGGCTGGACGATCTCAGCGATCGCCCGGCATCTGGGTCGGGACCGTAAGACCATCCGCGCCTACCTGCGCGGAGACCGGGCCGCGGGCGTCCGCAAGCCGGCGGGGCAGGACCCGTTCGAGCCGTTCGTGGACTACGTCCGCGCCCGGCTGGCCGAGGACCCGCACCTGTGGGCGATGACCCTGTACGACGAGGTCGTCGAGCTGGGGTACGACAAGGCCTACTCCACCTTCACCCGGCAGGTCCGCACCCGCGGGCTGCGCCCGCACTGCGAACCGTGCGCCGGCACGAAGGGCCGCCCGGCGGCGGTGATCGAGCACCCACCGGGTGAGGAGACCCAGTGGGACTGGGTCGAGCTGCCGGACCCGCCCGAGCACTGGGGCTGGGGCACCAAGGCGTTCCTGCTCGTCGGTGCCCTGGCCCACTCCGGCCGGTGGCGCGGCGTGCTGTGCCCTTCGATGGACCAGGCTCACCTCATCGGCGCCCTCGACCGCGTGACCAGAGCGCTCGGCGGGCTCACGCGCTCGTGGCGGTTCGACCGGATGGCCACCGTGTGCCACCCGGCCACCGGGCGTGTGTCCGCGTCGTTCGCCGCGGTGGCCAAGCACTACGGCGTCGGTGTGGAGATCTGCCCGCCGCGGCGCGGCAACCGCAAGGGCGTGGTGGAGAAGGCCAACCACACCGCCGCCCAACGCTGGTGGCGCACCCTGGCCGACGAGGTCACCGTGGAGCAGGCGCAGGCGTCGTTGGACAAGTTCTGCACCACCCGTGGCGATGCCCGCATGCGGCCCGGCGGCCCCGACGGGAAGGCCTCCGTGCTCACCCTCGCCGCCAAGGAACCGCTGGCCCCGGTCCCGACCGTCCCGTTCCCCGCGTCGATCACCGAGGAGAGGGTCGTCTCGGCGCAGGCGCTGGTGGCCTGGCGCGGCAACTTCTACTCCGTCGCCCCCGAGCTCGCCCGTGCCCAGGTGACCGTCACCTGGCGCCTGGGCAGCACGCGCATCGACATCGCCACCACCTCCGGGACGGTGATCGCCCGGCACGAGCTCGCCCCCGACGGTGCTGGCGTCATGGTCCGCGAGCACGCCCACGTCACCGCGCTCGAGGCGCGCGTCCTCGCCGGGCACGACGCCTCTGTGCCGCACCGGCGCAAGGAACGCATCCCACCCGGCCCCGCAGCCCAGGCAGCCGCGCAGGCGCTGCGCGCCCGCCACCAACCCGAGCCCGCCACCACCGCGGACGTGGTCATCGACCTGTCCGCCTACGACAAAGCAGCCCGAGGAAGGAACACCCTGACCCGATGAACACCACACCCACGACCGCGACGACGACCGAGGCGCTGCCGGCGCCGATGATCACCAGCCAGGCGTCGACCTACCAGCAGCTGCGCTCCCACCTGGCCGCGTTGAAGCTGCACGCCGCCGCCGAGCACCTGCCCACCGTCCTGGCAACCGCCGCCGAGCAGGGGTGGTCGATGACCGCGACGTTGGAGCACCTGCTCGCCCGCGAGGTTGAGGCGACCGAGGCCCGCAAGCTCGCCGGCCGGCTCCGGTTCGCCTCACTGCCCACCCCGGCCACCCTGGCCGACTTCGACTTCGACGCCGCCCCGAACGTCGACCGCAAGCTCATCGACGAACTGGCCACCTGCCGGTACCTGGAGTCGGCGACCAACGTGCTGCTCATCGGCCCGCCCGGCGTCGGCAAGACGCACCTGGCCGTCGGCCTGGGCCGGGCCGCGGCCGAGGCCGGGTACCGCACCTACTTCACCACCGCCGCCGATCTGGCCGCCCGGTGCCACCGCGCCGCGATCGAAGGACGCTGGGCCACCACCATGCGCTTCTTCGCCGGCCCAACCCTGCTCATCATCGACGAGCTGGGCTACCTGCCGCTGCCCGGCGAGGCCGCCTCCGCGCTGTTCCAGGTCGTCTCCCAGCGCTACCTCAAGACGTCCATCGTGCTCACCACCAACCGCGGCGTCGCATCCTGGGGCGAGGTCCTAGGCGACAGCACCGTCGCCGCAGCCATGCTCGACCGGCTCCTGCACCGCTCCGTCGTGCTCAACCTCGAAGGCGACTCCTACCGGCTGCGCGACCACCACGCCCGCCAGGGCACCCTGCGAGCCGCCACCCGCCAACCCCTACACTGACCACCGCCCAAGGTGGGGAAATTCAGTGAGCATCACTGGGGAACTTCGACGAGCCTCGTCATCTCGGCCGATCTGTCGGGGGAGTGGTTCGTTGACCTGCAGGGCGACAAGATGGTGAGACGAGGGCTGTCTCACCAACTTGTAGGGAATCCTCAGGCTCGAAATCCGGGCTCAGCAAGCTCGAAGGCGGCGCATGCACCTGTGAACCTGCAAAGCACACCCCAGCGCGGGCCTCCGCTAGGTGGTTTACACTGTCGTGAATCCCAGGCCGCGGTATAGGCCGTGCGCGGCGGAGGAAGTGCCTTGCCCGACGCGCAGCGACAGCTGCCGGTCGCCAGCGCTTGTGCAGGCCTCCATCGCGGCCAGCACCAGCGACCGGCCCAAGCCAAGGCCCCGCGCTTCGGGATGCACGAACAGGTCGATGACGAAGGGCCCGTCGAGGTGGTCGTCCCAGATGGAACGCTCGACGACCAGGATCGCGCCCGCCGGCCTGCCGCGAACGCGCGCGAGCCAGCTCGCATCCGTTCGCAGGGTTCCGAACTGGCCGGTGAAGGTCTCATCGATCTCGCGTCGGGCGTCGTCCAGGTCCTCGGCTCCCACCTGGGGCGGGTAGCTGGCCAGGTAGAGCCGAGCCAGATTCTCACGCTGGGACTGATCGAGAGGCATGAGGCGCTCGGCGGGATGAGCGGCGGGTGGATCGCCGGCCGCAGGCAGCGTGATGCTGAGCAGGTCAGAAGGCATGAGGGTTCCGTTCCAATGGTCGATGACGTGGGGATGAGAGGCGACGTCAGGAGCGGAACATGGTGAGGAGGATAGCAACCACGTGATGCCGACCGCCCGCCCTCCGGGGACGGGCGCCCAGGGCATGTGTTGACCTTGACACTGTGGAAGGGCGTCAGATGGCTGTCGACATGCTGAGTATCGGACATATGGCGCACGTGACCGGGGTGTCCCGGCGGATGCTGCGGCACTGGGAAGAGGTAGGTCTGCTCGCGCCGGCCTCCGTCGATGAGTTCACCGGCTACCGCCGGTACGCGCGGAATCAAGTTGGCCGGGTTCGGGCGATAGCGTCATTGAGAGCCGTCGGCTTCAGCCTCGACGCGATCAATGATCTTCTCGGTGGGCAACTCTCGGAGCGGCGACTCAAGGAGCTCCTGCGAGCTCGTGAGAACGAGCTCGTGGCCCAGATCGACGAGGACTCAGCGCGTCTGAAGGAGGTGCGAAAGCGCCTCACCGCTCTCCAGAGAGGACACCGAACGATCATGAACAACCTCGAGCTCGGCACGCTACCTACCTTGCAACTAGCAGCCCTGCAGACCTTCGTGGCGGATGAGTCGGAGATCGGCGACGCGGTCGCCGATCTACTGCCGCGAGTACGGGACCAGCTGGCCAAGAACGGCGTCACCGACGTCGACATCGTGCTCACGTACGACGGGACCTCCGAGGACAGCATCGTCGTCACCGCAGGGGCTCCGACCTCTGATGCACGCGTCATCCCAGGCCTCGAGGCAGTCCGGGTCGAGGGAGCCGAGCACGGTGCCAGTGTCCGTTTCGACACACCGCCCTCTGATATCGGTGATGCGTGGATCGCGATCGATGCGAACCTCGAACAACGCGGTCAAGAGACGACCGGGGTCTACCGCCAGACTCTCACGCGGGACGGTGGCGTCGTCCTGCAGGCGCCCCTCAAGAACCTGCCACACGAGGGCTGATGTGCGGCCGCGGGTCTCAGCCTCGGGTTGCTGCCCGGTGGTCCCCGTCCAGTTCCCAGGTGATGTGACCGCGCCTGGATAGGTCCTCAGTGTCGAGGGCGAGGGTGTGGCGGATCTGTCGGTGGACCAGCGGGTCGACGATGTGCTTGTCGTGCGGGAGGCCGCGCAGCGCCTGGTAGGTGGCGCGCGCGGTGGGGAGGAGGTGGGCCAGGAGGTCGGGGTTGGTGATGCCGTAGGTGCTGTCCAGGACGGCCGCAGCAGCCGGTGAGAACGCCTGCGACGGTAGTTCGTCCTCGGCAAGGAGGATGCTGACCGTCCTGCTGATCACCGTGGAGTGGTCCCAGTGCACGGACCATGGCAGCAACGCCGGCGCTGACCCGGTGTCATCTCGTACCGGCGGCCGTGCCGGCCCGGGAGACTGGCTGCTTCAAGGAGGTCGCCACGTCAACGGTTCGCCAGGGTTGTGGCCGGCCGCCTCGGCGACTGCGGTGGCGACCATGGCCAGGAATCGGGCCAGGTCGGGGTCGGCGGTCGGGTCGGTGTGGGCGCCCTCCTCGTCGTCGCGGTGGTACAGGTCGGGGTTGAGCAGTGTTCCCTCGGTGGGCGCGGCCAGCCGTAGGTCACCGCCGGTGTAGACGGACCAGAAAAGTTCGACCAGGGCGCTGGTGCTGACCCAGCCGTGGCACGCGCAGAGGAGGCTGCGGGTGTGGTTCACCGCGGCGACGAGCAGGTCCTGGTCGGCGGCGATCCACCGGCGGCTTTGGTAGTCGATCGGCGGGGGAGTGGCCTCCAGGAGGGTCGCGACCTCGTCCAGGCGGCGCAGCACGGATGGCCAGGCGCCGGTGCGGCGCAGGTGCCGGACCAGGTTCGGTGGGTGGACCGTGAACGAGGCCGGTAGGCCGAGGTCGATCGCGATCAGTCGCCAGGGCCGGGTGCTGCCGACCTTGGCCAGCAGCATGCTGGCGGCGGCCCGGTCCCGGTAGTCGCTGTCGCGGATCCACGGGTGCAGCGTGCCGGGCCAGAGCAGCTGCGGGATCCATGCCAGCCGTGCCTGTCCCGGCGCCGGGCTGGGCGCACCGTGCTGGGTAGGGCAGGGGTAGCGCGGGTTGTCGCTTCCGGTGCGGAAGACCAGTTGGCTGCTGGCGGGTAGTCGCTCTCTCAGGGAGGTGAGGCGGACCGCGGCCAGCAGAGGGTTGCGCCGGCGTTTGGTCAGGACGTGGTCGGGGCCGATGGGGGTGACCGGCCCGGCCGGGTGCAGCAGCCCGTGCCGGTCGGCGATTGCTCCCGCGACGGCCGGGTCCGGTTGTGCGATCACTGCTCGTGCGGCCAGGACCGCGTCCAGCAGGTCGCCGGTGGCACGGCCGGGACGGGTCAGGTGCTTGACGTCGCCGAGCCGTTCGACGACGAGCTCCAGGGCGGCGTCGAACAGGTCCGCGTGGGACACCTCGAACCCGCAGGCCCGGATCACGTGTGCCGGATCGTCGTCGGCTTGTCGGGCCACGGCGTGCAGCCATAGCTGGACAGCTGCCACGTCCTGGTCGACCGGCGGTGCGGGGGCTTCGCGCAGGTCGTGCCCGCACACCTGGTACCTGGTCCGTGGGGTGTGCTGTCCGGGCGCGGGTTCGCTGCAGACCCAGGGGGCGTTGTCGTGGGTCATCCATGCCGAGCTGGTGAACCGTGCGCGGTGGCACGCCGGGCAGCGGCGGACCAGGAGCCGTCGGTGCGTCGTGCAGACCAGGTTCAGCGGTGCCGCCCAGGCCTGCTGCCAGATGCCGCCGGTCTCGGCGAGGCAGGAGGGGCAGAAGCGGGTCCGGTCCGGGGCGACCTGGCCACGGCCGTGATAGGCGCCCAGGTACCGGGCCACCTGGGAAGGCAGCGCATCATCGCCGCAGTCGGTGCCCGGCGGGCGGGAGTCGAGCCCCGCCGCGGTGGCCAGGGTCTGGACGTGCGGTGCCAGGTGCGCCTCGACGCGGGCGGCCGGGCCGGCCACGACCGCCACGCCGAGCTCGCTCAGAAGACCGGAGACCGGCAGCCTGTATCGGTGGGCCAACCGCGCCAGCCACGACGCCAGCTGCTCCCCCGCGGCCGGAGGCACGGCCAGCGGGAGCCGGGTGATGTCGTACCCGCCCGGTACCAGCCGCGCCCGGGCACGCCCGGTGACCGGCCGGGGGAGGGGATCAGGTGCTCTGGCTGAGATGCTCGGCGGCATTGTCGATCCGGACCGATGACAGTACGTCGGCGTCGAGCACCTCGGTCCCTGTGGTGATTGCTCGTGCGCAGGCACGTTCGAGCAGGGTCGCCAGCGACCCGATACGACCCTGGGTGCGTTTGTGCAGCAGGTCGGCGTGGTCGGTCAGCATCCCCGGGCGGGCCCGCGCCAGCTTGTAGTGCGGTTCCAGGGTGGCCAGGAGCGTGGCCCAGGCACGGGCACCGGCGTCGGTGCTAGTGGAGAAGGGGACGACCGGGCAGCGGGTAGCCCGCCGGCTGGTCTGGGCCAGGACGGCCTGGTCGCCGTGCAAACCTTCGTCGAAGAAGCGTCGCTCACGCAGCCCGACCCCGACGTAGATGAACGTGACCGGTAGCTCGTTGGCCAGGCCCTTGAGGTGGTTGGACACCTCGGTGCCGTGGCGCCCGGCGAAGTCGACGAAGTGCAGCTCGTCGATGACGATCAGGCGGGTGTCGCAGCTGGCGACGCAGTCGATGGCCAGTGCGGTCAGCTCGGTGCGTGAGCCGCGACGGGCCGCAGGGTGGCCGTAGAACTCCAACAGCTTCTGGTTCAGGCCCTTGAGGGTGATGCCCTCGTTCAACGGCACGAACGCCACCGGCAGCCGCTGATTCCCCTCAGCCGTGGTGTGCCCGTAGCGGCGGTAGATCCGCCGGTGGAAGTCGCGAGCGTACCGGGTCGCGATCGTGGTCTTGCCCAGGTACGGCTCGGCGTCGATGACCACCGACCCGCGCAACTTGTCCGCATCGCGACGGTTGGAGGCCATCACCTCATCGATCACCTGGTAGGCCGAGACGAGCTGCTGGGTGCGCACCGTCGGAGGGTTGGTGTTCCAGACAACCCGGGCCTCGCCGTAGTCCTCGGCCTCCTCCGGACTCAGATCGGCCATCTCGGCGAGGGTCAAGGTCGGGAAGTCCGGCCGGGGAGCCGCGTTCACGAACGCGTCCCACCCGGCCTTGCGGGACATCTGGAACAAGGCGGTGTCGTGCACGGCCAGCCACCGGGCCCACGGGTTGCTCATTCGTCGAACACCTCCAGCACCTCGCTGTCCGGGTGCTCGGCGTAGTAGCGCTCGAACACGTCCAGGTCGTCCGGGTGCTGCGTCGGCGCGGCCTTCCGGGCCTCGCGGGCGGTGAGCAGGTCGATCACCCCGGGCACGGAGGCGCGGTCGGTCACCTCGCCTGCGTCGAACACGTGGCTGCTGGGCTGGGTGGCCAGCCGGATCGCAAGGTTGCGTTCTCGGCGGCCCATCACCTCCTACCGGCCCCACCGGGCCAGGAGGTCTTCCACAGCCTGCTGCGGGTCGACGTGCCGGTGCTCGGCGATGCTGATCCGGCGGGTGTAGTCAGCTGCGTCCTTGCTGAACGGGGCGTTGATCCCGCTGGCGAGCCGCCACTCCAGGCGGTGCCACCTCTTATCGGCCGGGTCCTGGAAGTAGACGGCCCGCACATCGTCGACATCGACCAGGATCGGCCACTTCCCGGCATGGGCGCCGCCGTAGTCCGATCTCCTGGCCCGGTAGGTGTTCAAGCCCGGACCGTCGTACCGGCGCCCGTCGATGTCGACGCCGTAGTGATGGATCTTGCGCCACTGGACCTCCATCAACTCATACCGCAGGTCCTCGGCCGCCGGGAGCCGCAGCAGCCCGGAGAACTCGATGCCCCGGTTGAACATCTCCTGCGGGGACAGGTCGACCTTCGGCAGCAACGGGTCCCGCAGCCCCCGGTGCGCGCGGAGGTGATAGACGTCACCGACCCACTCCCTGATCAGGTCCTCCAGCTCGGTGACGTAGTAGAACGCGCCCTTCTCGACGTCCTTGCCGCGGGAGGCGATGTTGGGACCCTTGTAGCCGGACAGCCTGTCCAGCAAGGACAATCGCAGGCTCTTGAAGAACCGCTCGAGTGCCGGTTTGTCGGTCGGCTTGTCCGGGATCGCCGGCTGCACCGAGATCCCCAACCGGCGGCACACCCCCATCGTGTGCTCAGACAGGTACACCTTGCCGTGGTCGATGACGATGGTGTCCGGGAACACCCCGACCGACCCCAGGACCACGTGTTCCGGGACGCCGGCGTACGGACCTGACGGGGAGTCGGGTCTCCGTCCCCACTGCTGCGGGGTCAGGCACTGCAGCAGCACGCTGGCCACGTCCGCCGACTTCGCCGCGACCGGGCGCAGACGCAGGCCTTTCACGGAGCGGTCGTACAGGTCCATCGCCAACGTAAGCTCGGTGTTCACCCACCGCATCGTCACCGGCTCCATCGCGAACACGTCCAGCTTGTACCCGTCCATCAGCACGTACTCACCGGGACGGTTCGGACGCAGCTGCCCCAGGACACCCTGCGGGCGCTTGGCAACCGAACGACGCCGCGGAGCGTCCCCGAACGTGTGCCGGCCGGCGTCCAGCTCGACAACGCGTTCGTAGGCCACCGACGGGGTGGGTACTACGCCGTCGGGTACCGACTCCAGGAACACCCGGTTCGTCTCCCGGATGACCGTCTGCTGCGAGGGTGTGGACCGGTTGGTATAGCGGGAGAGGACCTCGGTGCACGCATCATCCCAGCGGGGATCGACGCTGCGCCTGGTGTCCTTCAGGAGCCGCTCATCGATCAGCCCGGCCGGGCCCAGCTCGTCGAACCGGCGCAGGCGCCGTTGCACCGTTCGCAGCGACAACCCCAGCTTCGTGGCCGCTGAGCGCATCCGGGCGGGCGCCTCGTCAGCTCCTCGAACCGCGAGCAGCTCAGCGAAGATCTCCACCTCCGCCTCCAACCGGGTGCGCTGCTTGAGGGTCAAGGACTCCAGGCCGATAGCTGACAGGAGGTCCCGCTGCCCTGCATCGACGGCGTGACTGTCGGGGTCCGGTCCGGAGGCACCTTCGAGCAGGTCCGTCACCGCAGCTGTCCGATACCGTCCACCGTCTCCCTGCAGACGCACAGACGTGCCGCGGACCTCGCAGACGGCCCAGCCCTCGCCGTCGAACCACAGTCGAGTGCCGACCCGGACCTCAAGCAAGGACCCTGTCACCCTCGGGACACCTCCCGGACGCGATCGATCCGCGTCGCCGAGCTGAGGGGCTCATCCAGGTCGATCTCCCACGCCTGGTGCCAAAGGAGGCCAACCATCGCTGCCCGCAGGGCGTGCGCCGTGTAGTCGGTGGCGCGGCTCGCGGCCCTGAGCGACTCGCCCAGTGACCGGTCCACGGCGCCGTGGCGATGGAGCTGGATCGTGGCTCCGGGGTCCACCAGGTGTGCCCGGCGCCCCTGAGCCAGGAACCGGACGTTGGTCAACCGACGCGAGTCGGTGCCGGACCACACCGAGTAGCGCCACCCTCGTTCAGCAAGCACCCGGCCCGTCCAGCCGAGAACTTCGGCGACCTCTGGCTTGTCGACCAGATGTCCGGGCTTGACGTCGACCACCTCGACCGACCCATCACGTCGTTGCAGCAGGTAGTCCGGGACATGTCGGCGCACGACGTCGCCATCACGACCGGCGAGCCCGAACGGTTGACTGGCTACGGCGACCACGTCCTGGTCGAAGTCAGCCAGCATGAGCCGGTCCCGTTCGAGCAGGCTCTCGTACCCGACCAGGTCACCCATCGTCGCCGCCCACCACCAGCCCGGGTAGTGACCCATCCCCGCGTACGACCCGAACCGGCGAACCGGGAGCCCGCGCACCACCAGGTCCGCTCGGACAGCATCCCAAGTCGTCACGACGTCCTCGCCGTCTCGGGACGTGTAGCGGACCTCGACCAGCCTTCCCGGCTTCTCCCTGGCCACGGCTCCAGGGTCCACCTCGCGACAAGATCCCCGGACCACGACACGCCGACGACAAGAAACCTGGACAACGACAAGTTACGGCGGAACCTACAGCTGTGTAGGTTCTCGCGCGGATTGTCATCGCCGCGAGCCGTTGACCTGCGATGGGACAGATTGTCGGGACGCCGACCGTCTCACCAACTTGTCCGAATCCTCATGGTGAGCCCATCCCGTGGCTTGGCTCCGCCGGCCAGCATCGCCGGACGGCAGAGCACTGGAGCCAGCCTGGGTCGCTCCAACTTGGGTGAGCATGCGTCGTCCGCCCGCCGGCGTGCACGCCCGTCGCTACGGTACCGACGACGTCGATGTACAGGATGGCACCATCGACAGTGGCCGTCCCACATGAGGATCGTCGGCTGGAACAGGGGCCCGGTCATCGATCCACGTCAATGTCCATGGGCTGGTTCGCCGGGATGATGTGGTGCTGGGGCAGGCGGATGGCAACAACGGCGGCGAGCAGAGCGACAGCAATCCCGACGGTTAGAGCGACGCTCAGGCCGCTGTTGTAGAGGGGGGTCGGAGGGCTTGGCCGCGCTGGCCACGATGGCGAAGTACGTGCTCCCCACGGTGGCGAATCCGCGGCTGGCGGAGAACTGACCAACGCTGTTTGACACCCCGGAGGCTTCGGAGGCGTGGTTGCGCGACACCCGGGAGAGGGCCGTCTCGGTCAGCGGGCCGACGACCAGCCCCATACCGAGGCCACCGATCGCGCTACCGCAGGAAGTGCCAGAACGCCGGCCCTGCCGGGGCGAGGAGCACGACCGCGACGACCAGGGACATGCCTAGCCGATCCTGGCCACCTGCGCTGATCGAGCCTTTCCGAGGTGCACCTGCTCGGTGACCCAGCCGGCGCCGCTCCCGGGCCGGTGGCTGACCATCACGACGACGCCGTCGTCCGCCGGGCGGGAGGCGAGCAGGCCGGCCAGGGCCCGCTCGGCGGTGGCGTCGTCGAGGTGCGCGGTGGGCTCGTCGAGGAGGACGACCGGACGGGCCGAGACCAGGGCACGGGCGAGGGACAGCCGGGCGCGCTCGCCGCCGGACAGGCCGGACAGCCGGGTGTCCAGGCCGTCGGACAGGGTGTCGTACCAGTGCCCCAGGTCCACCGCGTCCAACGCGGCGAGCAACTCATCGTCGCTCGCCTCCGGCGCGGCCAGGACGAGGTTGGCCCGCACCGAGCCCAGGAAGGCGTGCGGCTCGTCGTCGACCACGGCGATCGCGCCGCGCACCTGGCCGAGCGGCAGGTCGCGCACGTCCTGGCCGTCGGCGGTGCAGCTGCCCGTCGCGGGGTCCAGGTGCCGCGCCAGCAGCGCGAGCGCGGTCGACTTGCCGGTGCCGTTGGGCCCGGTGAGCGCCACACGGGTGCCCGGCGGCAGGTCCAGGTCGAGCGGTGGCAGGTCGAGGGAGGTATGCGGCGGGCCCTCGCCCCCCGCCCCTGCCCGGGCGGGGCTGGCCGTCCAGCTCGCGCCGGCCCTGTTCAGGGCCAGGTGGGTGATTGGTGCGCGGCCGGTCTGGTCCTCGTCCTGCGCGCCGCCGGTCGCGACCGCGGGCCCCTGGTCCAGCACCCGGGCGAGCCGGGCCGCGGCGGCCCGCGCCCGGGCGCGGGCCCCGGCGATGTCGGCGGAGTCGGTCCAGGGGTCGGCCAGGGCGAGGGGGATCAGCGCGACCATCGCGGCGTAGGGTGCGGAGAGCAGGCCGGCGGTGTGGGCCGACCAGGTCAGCTGGGTCACGACCGCGGTGGTCGCGGCGACGACCAGCCAGAGGCCGAGGATGGTCAGCGCCCGGGCGCGGATCAACCGGGTCTCGAGAGCCTGCTGTGCCTCCTCCGCCTCGGCCACCGGCCGCACCAGGGGCCGGGGGTCGGCGTCGACGCCGGTGACGGCCTGCACCGCCAGCAGCCGCGAGGTCAGCGCGGTCGTCAGGTGTTGCACCTGTCCGCGGCTGCGCACCGCCTGGCCCTGGGCCGAGTGCTCGAGCACGTACCCGGCGGCGCTGACCGCCAGCACCAGCAGCGCACCCGCGGCCAGGGCGAGGCCGGCGGCGGGCACGTGCCAGCCGGCGAGGACCACGCCGACGACGGTGGCCAGGACCGCAGACCACGCGGGGACGGTGACGCGGACCCGCTCGTCGACGACGTCGTCGAGGTCGCGCACGACGGTGGTCAGCACCTCACCGCGGCTGCGTCGGCCGAGCCGGGCCGGGGTCAGCGGGATGAGCCGGGCGAAGACGTCCGCCCTCCGGTCGGCCAGCTCCTCCAGCGCGACGTCGTGGGAGACCACTCGCTCGGCGTAGCGGAACACCGGCCGGAAGATGCCGAACGCCCGCACTCCGACGATCGCCACCAGCAGGGTCAGGATCACCGGCTGCGTGGAGGCCTGCACGATCAGCCACCCGGAGGTGGCGGTGAGGGCCACGCCGCAGGCGACGGAGGCGCCGCCGATGAGGCAGGCGAGGACGAGGCCGTGCCGACCCCGAGGCGTCTCGATCGGGGCGACGACACCGGGCTCGGGGTGGGCTCCGTCCCCGGGGCCGGCCGTCCCGTCGCTGTCGTCCTTCTCCCTGGCGTTGCCCATCCCCCCGGCGCGGTCACGGTGCGCGGTGGTCACACCTGCGCCGGTGGTGGGGACGCGCGCGTGGAGCGGAGCGGGCGGACGGTGCCGTGCGGGCGCGGGTGCGGGCTCGACCCGCCACCGGTCGTCGGCCAGGGCGGCGAGGTCGGGGTCGTGGGTGACGACGACCACCCGGCGGGTTCGGGCCAGGGCGGTGATGACGGTGTGCAGCGCGGGCAGGGAGGTGATCGCGACGTTGGCGGTCGGTTCGTCCAGCAGCACCAGGGGCGCGCCGCTGAGCGCGGCCCGGGCCAGCGCGAGGCGCGAGCGCTGCCCGGCAGACAGGCCGAAGCCGTCGTCCCCGAGCACGGTGTCCAGCCCCTCGCGCCCGGCCAGGGCGTCCCACAGCCCCACCCGGTCCAACGCCGCGACCATCTGCGGGCCGGTCAGGCCTTCGTCCACCAGGGCCAGGTTGTCCCGCACCGTGCCGGGCAGGATGACCGGGCGCTGGGCGGCGAGGTGGGCCCGCGGTGCGACGACCTGCCCGGCGTCGGGGGTGCGCAAGCCCGCCAGCAGCTCGAGCACGGTGGTCTTGCCCGCGCCGGAGGGGCCGGTCAGCGCGGTCAGCCCCGGGTCCGCGAGGCTGGTCAGGCTCACGTCGACGATGCTGCGCCTGCGGCCCGGATGGGCGTAGGAGACGCCGGCGAGGCCGACCTGGTCGGGTCTGAGGGCGGTGCGGTCGGCGGCGACCCCGTCCGGTCCGGACCTGGTCGCGGCCGCCGCGGCCGGCCCTGCTCCGGTGGTGCCCTCCTCGCCCTGCTCATCCAGCACCCCCTCGGCGCGCAGCTTCTCCAGGGTCTCGGCGCCGTCGGCGGCGTTGTGGAACTCGGCGCCGACCCGGCGGATCGGCCAGTAGGCCTCCGGGGCCAGCAGGATCGCGGCGAAGCCGGTGAGCAGGTCCAGCTGCCCGAAGGCCAGCCGCAGTCCGACCGCGACCGCGACCAGCGCGACGGAGATGGTGGCCAGCAGCTCCAGCGCGGCGGTCGTCAGGAAGGCGGTGCGCAGCGTCTGGACGGTGGCCCTGCGGTGCCGGTCCCCGACCTCGCGCACGACGTCGACCTGGGCCCAGGCGCGGCCGTATCCGACCAGCGTCGGCAGGCCGCGGACCACGTCGAGAAAGTGGCCGGCGAGCAGCGCCATGGCTTCCCACCGGCGCTCGGTCTGGTCCTGGGTGTGCTGGCCGATGAGCGCCGCGAAGAGCGGGAGCAGCGGGACCGTCAGCACCACGATGAGGGCGCTCCACACGTCGATCACGGCCAGGGTGAGCACCGCCAGCACGGGCACCACCGCGCCGGTGACCAGGGCGGGCAGGTAGCGGGCGACATACGGCTCGACGGCCGAGACCCCCTCGGTCGCCCGGGTGACCGCGACCTCCGCCGGCGGCCGGGTCTCCTCCGGCCGACGCAGCCAGCGCCGCAGCACGGCCAGCCGCAGCACGGCCGCGACCCGCAGGCCGGCGACGCGGGCGACGTGCTCGGTGAGCCCGGCCAGGACGCCGCGGGCGGCGAGGAGCAGCACCAGCCAGGTCAGCGGTCCCGTCAGGTCGCCGCCGGTGACGACCCGGTGCACGGCCCAGGCCAGCGCCACCGCCTGGGCGATCGCCACCGCGCCGGAGACGACACCGACCAGCGAGAGCAGCGCCACCGGCCCGCGGGTGGCGGGCAGGGCTCGCAGGAGGGCGGGGTCGAAGGGACGCACGGTCGACAGGTCCGGTCAGGGGGTGCTGCCGGCGGGCTCGGCCCGGTCGTCGAGGCCGGTGGTCTCGCCGGTCACGGCCGCGTGGTGCACGGAGGTCGGGATGTGGTGGCCCTTGACCCGCCTGCGGAAGGCCCAGTAGGTCCACGACTGGTAGAGCAGCACGATCGGGGTGAAGATCAGCGCGACCACGGTCATGATGCCCAGCGTCTTCTGGCTGGAGGCGGCGTTCTCCACCGTGAGCGACCATTCCGGGTTCAGCGTGGACGGCATGACGTCGGGGTAGAGCGCGACGAACAGCGAGCCGACGGCGAGCAGGATCGTCACGAAGGTGCCGGAGAAGGCCCAGCCCTCGCGACCCTGGCGGGCGCTGCCCAGCGCCAGCAGCAGGGCGACGACGGCGACCGCGGCCAGCGCCCAGGAGACGACGGCCCCCCTCTCCAGGTGGATGACGGCCAGCCAGACCACCGCGAGCACGGCCGAGATCACGCCCACCCTGATGCCCAGGACGCGGGCGTCATACCGCAGCTGCCCGTCGGTCTTGAGACCGATGAACAGCGCCCCGTGCGTGACGAAGAGAGTGAGGGTGACCAGGCCGCCCAGCAGCGCGACCGGGTTGAGCAGGCCCCAGAAGCCGCCGACGTACTCCATCGAGGCGTCGATCGGCACGCCACGGACGATGTTGGTGAACGCCACGCCCCACAGCAGCGCCGGGACGACCGAGCCGAAGATGATCATGGCGTCCATCCGTCGACGCCAGCGGGCCGAGTCGACCTTGCCGCGGTACTCCAGCGCGACCCCGCGCACGATGAGGGCCACCAGGACGAGCAACAGCGGGATGTAGAAGCCGGAGAAGAGGGTGGCGTACCAGTGCGGGAACGCCGCGAAGGTCGCGCCGCCGGCCGTGATCAGCCAGACCTCGTTGCCGTCCCAGAACGGACCGATCGAGGACAGCATCTGCCGCCTGCGGGTCTCGCCGGACTCCTGGTCCGGGTCGTCCGGGTTCTCCCGACCGAGGACCGGCAGCAGCGCGCCGACGCCGAAGTCGAAGCCCTCCAGCACGAAGTAGCCGATCCACAGTACGGCGATGAGGATGAACCAGATCGTGGTCAGTTCCATGGTCACTTCTATCTTTCGATGGTGTCCGGGTATGCCGTGTCGGGGTCAGTAGGTGAAGACGAACGCGTCGTCGTCGGTGCGGCCCTTCGGGTCGTAGGAGGCGTCCTCGGGCACCACCTCGGCCCCGGCGCGGCCGTAGCGCAGGCTCAGCCCGACCATGAGCACCGCCAGCACACCGTAGAGCGCCGTGTAGACGACCATCGACAGGGCGACCGTGCCCGCCCCCACGCTGGGGGAGACCGCCGTCTGGGTGGTCATCAGGCCCATCACGACCCAGGGCTGGCGGCCCATCTCGGTGAAGATCCAGCCGAAGCTGTTGGCGAACAACGGCATGAAGAGCACCGTGGCCGCGGCCCAGCCCCACCACCGGCTGCCCTCCATCCGGGTCTCGCCGTCGGCGTCGCCCTTGCCGCGCAGGCGCCACAGGACCGCCATCCCGATGCCCATGCCGAGGAAGCCCAGGCCCATCATCAGCCGGAACGACCAGTAGGTGACCGGCATCAGCGGCCGGTAGTCCTCGACCTCGGTCAGGTCGTTGCCGGCGTAGGTCTGCACGTAGCGCTCCTGGATGCCGTTAACACCCTCGACCGCTCCCTCCAGATCACCGGTGGACAGGTAGGACAGCAGCTTGGGCACGGTCAGCGCCCAGACCTCCTCGGTGCCATCGAGAGAGCCGACGGTGATGATCGAGAACGGCGCGCCCTCACCCTCGGGGTAGTCCTCGTAGAGCGCCTCGGCGGCGGCCATCTTCATCGGCTGCACCTCGCTCATCACCTTGCCCTGCACGTCGCCGGAGACGATCACGCCGACGCCGGCGATGACCAGGGTCCAGGCACCGAGCTTGGCGGCCTTGCGGTACATCGGCTTGTCGCTCTGAGGGGTGCGGGTGCGCCACAGGTGCCACACGGCGAACGCGAGCACGAAGGCGCCACCGGTCATGTAGGCCGCGGTGAGCACGTGCGGGAAGGCGACCAGCTGCACCTTGTTGGTGAGGACGGCCACGAAGTCGGTGAGCTCGGCGCGGCCGCTCTCGGGGTTGAGGGTGTAGCCGACCGGGTTCTGCATGAAGGAGTTGGCGGCCAGGATGAAGTAGGCCGACAGCGCGGTCCCGATGTGCACCAACCAGATCGCGGCCAGGTGCAGCTTCTCCGGGATCCGGCCCCAGCCGAAGATCCACAGGCCCAGGAAGGTCGATTCCAGGAAGAAGGCGAGCAGGGCCTCGATCGCCAGCGGCGCACCGAAGATGTCGCCGACGAAGCGGGAGTAGTCGGACCAGTTCATCCCGAACTGGAACTCCTGCACGATGCCGGTGACCAGGCCGAGGGCGAAGTTGATGGTGAACAGCTTGCCGAAGAACTTGGTCAGCCGCAGCCACTGCGGGTTGCGTGTGCGCATCCACTGGGTCTGCATGATCGCGACCAGCAGGCTCAGCCCGATGGTGATCGGGACGAAGAAGAAGTGGTAGACGGTGGTGATGCCGAACTGCCACCGCGCCAGGTCGAGTGCGTCCATCAAAACCCTCCCACGGGACCGTGCGTACTACGAGACGTCGTTAAACCATACCTCGCGGGTGAGTAGCTCAGACCCAGGTCCCGGGTGAGGACCTCGAACCTCGGGCGCGGGGCCGCGTTGACGAAGCTGTCCCACCCGGCCTTGCGGGACAGCCGGTAGCCGGCGGTGTCGTGCTCGCCCAGCCAGGCCGCCAAGGGTTGGTCTTCATTCGTCGAACACCTCCAGCCCGTCGGCGTCCGGATGCTCGTAGTAGCGGGCGAAGACGTCGTGCACGTCGTCGACCACCTCCAGCGGTTGCTGTCTGGAGCGTTCGGCGAGTAGATCGACCACGCCCGGCAGGGAAGCCACCTGCTCCGCCGGCGACGTCGGTTGTCCGTCCTCGCCCGTCGAGAGGGGCTGACTTTGCGGTGGAGTGCCGGTGCCGTGGCTGCGGGTGGTGGCCAACTTGAGCGCGAGAGACTTGTCCCGCCGGGATGGTGACTGCCTGCTTCGACCAGGCGCCCAGCGGGCCCTGGACCACGGTCAGCGGGTCGACGTGCCGGTTCTCGCGCAGTGCGAGCTTCTTGGTGTACTCCGAGGCGTCCTTGGAGAACGGCTGGTCCCCCCCGGGTGCGTGCTCCCACTCCAGCGGCGCGAAGGCTTTGGTGTGGGGCCGGGACGCCGTGGAAGGGCCACCAGCCGTCCTCGGCGCCGGTGGGTTGCGGTGTGACGCACTGGTAGAGCACGTTGGCCATAGCCGACGATGAACGTCGTGATCGACCGAGTCCGTCAGCGGGTGGACGAGGAGCACGGGCTTGGGGTCGTCCCGATGCCGTCGCGAGCGACCGCCTACCGGCGCCTGAGCGAGTTGTCGAAAGGACGGCATGCGTTCGGGCCGGGCAAGGCTCGCCGCTCGGTGGCGAACCGTCCCGGTGGCCGTACGGGCAGTTGCGGGCGACCCGGCCGGGTGAGTACGTGGTGCTCGACACCACCCCGCTGGACGTGTTCGCGATGTAGCTGGTCACCCTGCGGTGGGTGCCGGTGGAGCTGACCGTCGTCCATGACCTGGTCACCCGGGTGCGTCCTGGGCGTGCGGCTGTCGCCGGTGTCGACGAAGTCAGCCGACGAATCGACGAAGAGACGAAGTCCCCGCAGCACTGCCAGGCACGCCACGTCCCACGAGGATCAACGGAGCCAGGACGGTCTCGGAGAAGCCTGGCAGCCACCAGTCCCGCTGGTCCGGCCTCACGATAGGACTTGAGTCACCTCTCCAGGGTGCGCACCGACGCGTTCCCTCTGCCTGAGAAACCGACACGTTAGATGAGACACCCCACACCTTGAGCAGAGAGAAGAGATGTAGGTTCGCTGCACCTGTCGGACAAGCAGCCGTTTGACCTGCGCAGTGACACGTTGGTGAGACGCGGGCCGTCTCACCAACGTGTCGGAATCCTCAAGGGGGCAGGCGGATACCGGGCCTGAATGGCAGCGTGATCAAGTGGATGGAGTACAGACCGATGACGAAGGCCTCCGAGCCACCCTGGCTGACCACGGGTAGGTGGGGGCGTCGCATCGGACCTGCCCGAGGGGTTGAGCTGGCGCGGCGCCGCTCTCGGCTACGACGTCGATCTCGGGGGTGCAGTGTGACGCGTGTCCTCGACGTACCGGCCCGGCTTGGCCATCATGACGCCGCCGAGCGTCATGGGGGATGAAGGTGGCGACGAGGTACCCGTCACCCCCCGCAGGCCGGCCGTGGTGGTACTTCGACGCTGGAAACACGTTCTGTTCACTCGTCCTCTTCGGCCTCGCGCGTAGCGAGACTCCTCGGAAGGGGGCGCCTTCGGCCTGTGACCGTCCCCGACCGCGGGGGTCGGTATGAGGCGTCCTGTTTCCCCGGCGGAGGGTTCTCAGGGTCGGGCTTTACCATCCGGGGCGGGACCGGAGCGTCTCCGCGGCTTGACTTGACGATTGTCCGTGCCTGATGAAGGAGTGCCCTCTTGCGGCGTAACGTGATCCTGTCCCTCCTGCTGATCGGCGTCTTCGCCGCGGTGGTGGCCATCGCCGTGCAGCTGACCCGCCCGGCGTCGGCCCCGGGGGTCACTGACGCGGCAGGGGCGAGTTCGTCCGTGCCGGTGGCGCGCGAGGACAGCCACGTGCTGGACGACGCGGGGGAGGGGGCGCCGGTGCTGGTGGAGTTTTTGGACTTCGAGTGCGAGGCGTGCCTGGCGGCCTATCCGCTGGTGGAGCAGGTGCGGGAGCAGTACGCCGGAGAGCTGACGTTCGTGGTGCGCTACTTCCCGATCGACGGGCACGCGAACTCGATGACGGCGGCGGTGGCGGTGGAGGCCGCGGCCCAGCAGGGCAGGTTCGAGGACATGTACACGCGGATGTACCAGACCCAGACCGAGTGGGGCGAGCAGCAGGAGTCGAAGGCGCCGCTGTTCCGGGAGTTCGCGCAGGAGCTGGGGTTGGACATGGACGCCTATGACGCCGCGGTCGCCGACCCGGCCACGCAGCAGCGCGTTGAGCGGGACCGGCAGGACGGTTTGGCGCTGGGGGTGCAGGGCACGCCGACGTTCTTCCTGGACGGAGAGCCGGTGCAGGTGACCTCGGCCGAGGACTTCCTTGCCCACATCGATGCAGCCGTCAACGACTGAGTCGCGGCCGGTGTCGGACGCGTCCCCCCAGTCGGAGAAGCGAGCCTCGCCGACGACCGGCTGGGTCCTGCTGGTCTGCGGGTGGATCGGCCTGTCGGCGGCATTCGTGCTGCTGGTCGAGAAGATCCGGCTGGTCGCAGACCCCGCGTACGTGCCCAGCTGCAGCATCAGCCCGCTGCTGAGCTGCGGGTCGGTCATGAGCACCCCGCAGGCCGAGCTGCTCGGGTTCCCCAACCCGATCCTGGGCGTGGCCGGCTTCGCCGCCCTGGTCACGGTCGCCGTCACGGTGCTCAGTGGCGCCCGGCTGCCGTCCTGGTACTGGGGCGGACTGACCGTGGGCACGGGCCTGGGCACGGTGTTCGTGCACTGGCTCATCTTCCAGAGCCTCTACCGCATCGGGGCGTTGTGCCCGTACTGCATGGTCGTCTGGGTCGTCACGGTCACTGCCCTTGTCGCGGTGCTGGCCCGCTGGTCCCGCACCGGTGCGCTGCCCCGCTGGGTCGGGACATACGCCAGCAGCCTCGTCGTCGCCTGGGCTCTCGTGGTCGCCGGTCTGATCGCCGTCCGGTTCTGGGACTACTGGGTCACCCTGGTGTAGGAGTGTGCCCAGGGTGCGAAGACGCCCCCGCCATGCACTATCATCGTCGTATGACGATGGCACCACGGAGCACGAGCGAGTCTGCGGACTCGTCGACAGACGGTCTGGACGTCGCCGCGGCGCTGTTCCACGGTTTGTCGGACCCGTCCCGGTTGGCGATCCTGCAGCACCTGACCCTGGGCGAGCACCGCGTCCGGGACCTCACCGAGCACCTGGGGCTGGCGCAGTCGACGGTGAGCGCGCACCTGGCGTGCCTGCGCGACTGCGGCCTGGTCGCGTCCCGGCCGCAGGGTCGGGCCTCGATGCTCTCGCTGACCAGTGCACCGGAGCTGCTCGGCGTGCTCGACGCCGCGGAGCGGCTGCTCGCCTCCTCTGGGTACGCGGTGGCCCTGTGCCCGAACTACGGCGTCGGGACCGAGGGCAACCCCGCCCCGGACCAGCTGCGCACCCACACGGGGCAGGAGGCGGGCGCGTGAGCGGCCAGGAGACCCCGGAGCGGGAGATCCTCGTGGACGCGTGCGGGTGCGAGATCACCCCGCCGCCTCCCACCGGTGGCGGTGAGGTCGAAGAACCGGTCACCCGGCTCTGGCAGGTGCGCGAGGTGCAGCTGGGTCTGCTCTCCGGTGCCCTGCTGGGTGGTGGGCTCCTCGCCGGGCTCGCGGGGTGGGAGACCGCCGAGCTGGTACTGGCCGCGGCAGCGCTGCTGGTGGGCGGGTCCACCTTCGTCCCGGGTGCGCTGCGGCGGCTGGCGCGCGGCAAGCTCGGCGTCGGCCTGCTGATGACCATCGGCGCCGTCGGCGCCACCCTGCTCGGGCAGGTGGAGGAGGCCGCCGCGCTGGCGTTCCTGTTCTCCCTCAGCGAGGGCCTGGAGGAGTACTCCCTGGCCCGGACCCGGCACGGCCTGCGGGCGCTGCTGGACCTGGTGCCCAAGGAGGCGACCGTACTGCGCGCCGGCCGCGAGCTCGTGGTCGACCCTGGGCAGCTGGTGGTCGGGGACGTCATGGTGGTCCGGCCCGGGGAGCGGCTGGCGACCGACGGGAGGGTGCGGAGCGGCCGCAGCAGCCTGGACACCTCGGCGATCACCGGCGAGTCCATGCCGGTGGAGACCGGGCCCGGCCAGGACGTCTTCGCCGGGTCGATCAACGGCACCGGCGCCCTGGAGGTGGCGGTCACCTCCACCGCGCAGGACAACTCCCTGGCCCGCATCGTGCACGTGGTGGAGGCCGAGCAGTCCCGCCGCGGCGCCACCCAACGGCTGGCCGACCGGATCGCCAGCCCGCTGGTGCCCGGCATCCTCGTCGCCGCCGTCTTGACGGTCCTGCTCGGGGCCCTGCTGGGTGACCCCTCGGTCTGGGTCCACCGAGCCCTGGTCATGGTCGTGGCGGCCTCACCGTGCGCCCTGGCGATCTCGGTGCCGGTCACCGCGGTCGCCTCGATCGGCGCGGCCAGCCGCCGTGGGATCCTGGTCAAGGGTGGCGCCGCGATGGAGGCCCTGGGCAAGGTGCGCACCGTCGCCCTGGACAAGACCGGCACGCTGACCCGCAACCGGCCGGCCGTGATCGACGTCGCCACCGCGCCCGGCCACGACCGAGGCCAGGTGCTGGCGTGGGCGGCCGCGCTGGAGGCCCGCAGCGAGCACCCGCTCGCCGCGGCCATCCTGGCCGCCAGCCACGAGGTGCCCGCCGCCGAGGACGTGGATGCGGTCGTCGGCGCCGGGCTGGTCGGCACCGTCGACGGCGCGCGGGTCCGCCTCGGCAAGCCCACCTGGGTCGAGCCTGGCGCCCTCTCCTCGGCGGTGGCCGGTATGCAGCAGGCCGGCGCGACCGCGGTCGTGATCGAGGTCGACGGCCACCCGGTCGGCGCCATCGCGGTCCGGGACGAGCTGCGCCCCGAGGCGAGCGAGGTCATCGCCCGTTTCCGGGAGCAGGGCTACACCGTGGCCATGCTCACCGGCGACAACCAGGTCACCGCCCAGGCCCTGGCCGCACAGGCAGGCATCGATCAGGTGTATTCAGACCTGCGTCCCGAGGACAAGTCCACGGTGGTCACCCGGCTGCGCGCCCACGGACCCACCGCGATGGTCGGCGACGGCGTCAACGACGCACCCGCGCTGGCCACCGCCGACGTCGGCGTCGCGATGGGCGCCATGGGCACCGATGTCGCCATCGAGACCGCCGACGTCGCCCTCATGGGCGATGACCTGCGGCTGCTGCCGTTCGCGTTCGACCACGCCCGCCGCACCCGGGCCATCATGGTGCAGAACGTCGTGCTCTCCCTGGCCCTCATCGCGGTCCTCATCCCGCTGGCCCTGCTGGGGGTCCTGGGCCTGGCGGCCGTCGTGCTCATCCACGAGCTGGCCGAAGTCGTCGTCATCGCCAACGGCGTCCGTGCCGGACGCTCCAGGCACCTACCCACCCCGAGCACCGCCCTTGAACGCGCCCGGCCAGAAGGAGCTCACGTATGAGCGCGGGTCACGACCACGGCGCCGCAACCACTCACCGGAGCCGCCTCGCCATAGCGTTCGCCATCACCACCACCATCCTCGTCGCCGAGGTCATCGGGGCGCTGTGGACAGGCTCCCTGGCCCTGCTGGTCGACGCCGGACACATGCTCACCGACGCCGCCGGGCTGCTCATGGCGCTGGTCGCCGCGTCACTGGCGCTGCGCCCACCGACCGCCGAGCGGACCTGGGGATTCCGCCGCGCCGAGGTCCTCGCCGCCGGCGCGCAGGCCACCGTGCTCCTGGGTGTCGGGATCTACGCCTTCGTCGAGGGCGTGCGGCGGCTCTACGAACCGCACGAGGTCAGCTCCACCGGCCTGCTGGTCTTCGGCATCGTCGGCCTGGCCGCCAACATCGCCTCCATGCTGGTCCTCAGCACCGGGCGGACCGCCAACCTGAACATGCGCGCGGCGTTCCTCGAGGTCGTCAACGACGCCCTCGGGTCTGTCGCCGTCATCGTCAGCGCCATCGTCATCGCCACCACCGGGTGGGTCCGCATCGATTCCATCGCCGGCATGCTCATCGCCGCCCTCATCATCCCACGCGCGATCATCATCCTGCGCGAGGCTGGGCACATCCTGCTGGAGTCCACCCCCAAGGGACTCGACCTGGACGACGTCCGCGCCCACGTCCTCGCCCTGCCGCACGTCCAAGACATCCACGACCTGCACGCCTCCACCATCGCCACCGGCCTGCCCGTGCTGTCCGCGCACGTCGTCCTGGACGAGGAGTGCTTCACCGACGGCCACGCCGCCGAGATGCTCGCCCAGCTCCAGGACTGCGTCGCCGCCCACTTCGAGGTCAGTATCGAGCACTCGACCTTCCAGCTCGAGCCACCGGGCCACGCCGCACGGGAGCACGCCGCGCATGCATAGGCTGGCCCGTCCGGTCCGGACGGGTCTGCGCACCGTCCCGCGGGTGCTCGGTGCCCGTCAGCTGCTCGGGCTGCTGGGTGGGGTCTGCCTGTGGCTGGCGTTCCCGGGGCACGACGTGTGGTGGCTGGCGGTCGTCGGTTGTGCTGCGTTGGCACTGGCCACTGCCGGCGCCACGTGGTGGGCCGGTGCGCTGTCGGGTGTGCTGCTCGGGCTGGCCTGGTTCACGCCGATGTTCACCTGGGCCGGCACCTACGCCGGTATCCCGGCGTGGCTTGGCATGAGCGTGGCCTCGGCCCTCTACCCGGCGGCTCTCGGTGCCGTGCTGGCGTTGCTGCAGCGCGGCGGCAGGGTTCGCCCGGTGATCGGTGCGGCCGCGTGGGTGCTGATGGAGTGGGCGCGCTCGGTCACCCCGTTCGGCGGCTTTCCCTGGGCTCGGCTCGGTTTCAGCCAGGCCGACTCGCCGATGCTGGGCGCGGTCAGCCTGCTCGCGGTCCCCGGGCTGGGGTTCTTGGTGGCCCTCGCCGGTGGGCTCCTCGCCGTGGCCGTGCAGCGCTTGATGGCGCCGGGTGGGGCCCAGCCGCGGCGGGCCGCCGTGGCCCTGGCTGGTGCCGCCGTCCTGGTGGCCGGTCCGGTGCTGGTGCCTCGTCCGACGGCGGGCGAGGCCGTGACCGTGGCGGCGGTCCAGGGTGACCTGCCCGACGGCTTCTCCCGGACGCTGACGGCCGAGCCGGGGGTGATGCTGGACCGGTACGCCGACGCCACCCACGCGCTGGCGGACGAGGTCGCCGCCGGTGGCACGCCTCCGGACCTGGTGGTGTGGCCCGAGGGCGCAACCGACCTGGACCCGCTCGACCCGCGTGCCGGGCAGGCAGCCACCGACCGGATCATGGGGGCGGTCGAGGCCGTCGGGGCACCAATGCTGCTCGGGGGCCTGTCCCGGCAGGGCGGGGCCGGTCCTGCCTTCAACATGGTGTTCAGCTACCTGCCCGGGCACGGGCTCGACCAGACGTACAGCAAGGTCTACCTGGCACCTTTTGGCGAGGTCATGCCGCTGCGACCGCTGTTGAGGTATCTCAGCCCGTGGGTGGACCGGATCGTCGACCTCAACGCCGGCGACCGCCCCGGCCTGATGCCGGTCCCGCTCGCCACGGGCCGGACCGTGAACCTTGGCCTGGCCATCTGCTTCGAGGTCGTCGTCGACCGCGCCGTGCGCGACCTCGTCACCGGTGGCGCGCAGCTGCTCGTGGTGCCCACCAGCAACGCCTGGTTCGGAGAGAGCGACCAGTCCGTGCAGCACCTGGCGGTCTCGCGGGTGCGGGCCGTCGAGTACGGCCGGTCCGTCGCGCACGTCAGCAACGTCGGTGTCTCCGGGCTCATCACCCCCGACGGTGTCGTCCACGCACGCAGCGACCCATACACGCAAGCCACCCTGCTCGGGCAGCTGCCGCTGCGCACCGAGCAGACCCTCGCCGTCCGCACGGGTCCCTGGGTGGTGCCCGCCGCCGCGGGCGTCGTGGTCCTGGGCATGGTGAGGATGGCTGTCCGTCGTCGGCGGGACCGGGTGGCTGGTCCGAGCGAGGCGGCCGAGATGAGGGTCGCCGAACGGTCTGTCCCTCCGACAGCAGGCGGTCGATGAACAGGCGTGAGACGACCCTGCTGCGGTGGCCAGCCGGTGCTGGGCGCGCCCGAGCGTGGATACTTCGCCGTCACGGACAGTGCGCTAGGGAAGAGAGCAGATGACCAAGATCGCGACGCCGCAAGTGGCCCTTTCCGATCCCCGGACGTCGGCGGGGACGTGGTGAGGCGCAAGCGTGACCGACCGGCCGGCCGGTCCTGGGCAGCCCGCCTGCTGCTGGTGGTCGTGGCCCTGCTGGCGGCAGGGTACTTTGTCCCGATCCTGATCCTCATGCTCGACCGGTGACTGGGGCATCCCGGCGCGGCGGACTGGCTCCGGGGTGAGCCAGCGCGCGGGACCTCCCTCTCGAGCAGCAGACTTGGTGCTGCGCTAATGCAGCGCTAATGCCCGTCGTACCGTCTCAGCGAGGCTGCGGCCTCACCGCCCGGGTATCCTCGACATCAGGGCCGCTCGGGCAGGGCTGTGTGCCTGCACCCGCCCCACAGGCGTTCGAGTACCTGCGCCCCGCACCGCAGTCCCCGCCAAGCATCCATCACCGCATCCCCGGCCAGCTACGTCGCTCCCGCGCGTCGGCTGCCTCCACTCACCCGTGCCTGCCCGGTTCGGCCTGGCGCCCGGCGCGCGTGTACACCCCGAGGACCACCATCAGCAGGAGGGCGACGACCGGCAAGTAGCCGGTACCCAGGGCCACCATGCCGCCGAACTGCTGGTCGGCCTGCAGGTCGGACACCCAGGGCACCTCGATGGTCGTGTAGAACTCTGACGCCAGCAGAGAGTCCGTCCGCATGACGGCGAGGGCCAAGAAGGCCTGACCGGCGAGCGTGGCGCCCAGCACCATGGACCTCACAGGAGCGGACCACATGCGTGGCCCGGGGTCGGTGCCCACGAAAGCCCAGACGAACAAGTAGCCCACAATGGAGAACTGCGCGACCATGAGGACGCGCCCGACGTGAGTGGTCAGGGCCCACGCCAGCAAAGGGGTCCCATAGAAGATGGCCAGGCTGCCGAGAAGCAGCAGTGCGGCCACCACCGGGCTGGCGAAGAGCGCCGCCCACCGCGACTGGGTCAGGGCGAGCAGCAGCTCACGCGGACCCAAGGTCCGGTCCTGGCGCGACGGCAGGGCCCGCAGGGCGAGCGTGATCGCGCTCGCCGGCACCAGCAGGACCGGCACGACTGTCATCAGGCCCATGTGCGCGGCCGCGTGCATCGAGAACATCACCCGCCCGTAGACGCCCGGCCCGCCGCTGGTGAGCCACATGAACACCACCCATCCGAGCACCCAGAGGTACAGCTTGTGGACCGGCCACCGGTCGCCACGGCGGCGGAGCCGGACGAAACCGGCGGCGTAGAGCCCGATGGCGGTCACGGCGAGGAGCGCGAACAGCCAGTCGGTGCGCCAGGTGAGGACGAGCCGCGACCAGGTGAACGGCTCCGGCAGCGGCCAGCCGGTGAGGTCGAGCACGGGTGTGAGCTCGACGGGCTCGGGCACCGGGGTGGGCGTGCGCCCCAGCACGACCCCCAGTGCGACGGCGGCGGCCATGAGCACGATCTCGCCGGCCGCGACCCGCCCGAACCGCATCGCCGAGTCCACACCCCGGGCGACGGCGGTGCTGCGTTGGGCGTAGCCCGCGACACCGAGGACCACCAGCAGCGCCACCTTGGCGAGCAGGAGCACGCCGTACGGCGTGGCGAGGTTCTCGAGGGAGCCGACCGTGACGGTGGCGAAGAGGATGCCGGACACGGCGACCAGGACGTAGCACCAGGTGGCCACCGTGGAGAAGCGTCGCACGGTGTCGGCCAGCGCGGGACCGAGCACGGGTAGCAGTGCGGCGATCGCCATGAGCCCACCGACCCAGACCGTCAGTCCGACCAGGTGCAGGTTGAGGGCGGCCACGGCCGTCCGGTGGCCGATGGCGCTCGCGGAGTGACCGGCGAAGGCCAGCGGCACGAGAGCCAGCAGCGCCAGAGCGAAGGTCCAGCCCAACTCGGCCCGCGACCGCACGTAGGCGGTCAGGGCTACCACGGGCACGACGAGCAGGACGACGCCCAGGTGAAGACGGAGCAGTTCGAGCGACCAGGCGTTGCCGATGAGCTCGGAGAGGTAGCCGGAGGAGGAGGGCGAGATGCCGGCCAGCTCACCCAGGGTGAGGTAGAGCACGACGGTCGCGCTGACCAGCCACACGACCGCGGAGAGGAAGGCCATCTGGGCGGCCGTCTCTCGCCGCCTGGTAGTTGTGCCTTCCCGTGCGAGGAAGGCCGCGACGAGCAGCAGCCCGATGGTGAACGAGGCCGCGAGGTCGTGCACGGTCCCGACGATCGGCAGACCCCAGCGCACGAGGGGACCGGCGTCCCCGAGAGCCAGCGGTGCGGCGGCGCCGGAGAAGGAGGCGACCGGCACCGCGACCACCAGAGCGCAGAGCGTGGCTGTGACGGGCACCGCCCAACCGACCAGCGGCGCCCGGTCCCCGGCACCCGCAGCCCTTGGCGCCGCGGGGGACGACCCGGAAGGCACCTCGTTCGCCATGCGATCATCCTAGGTACGCCAGGGGAAGGGGTGGCCCCCGGTCGGGGGACATGGGTGTCGGCGTGCCGACCCGGTCCGTGTGACCGGGCGCGCGCCGGGCCTCGACCGCCGCCCCTGCCTGCACCCTCGCGACGCCGCCCGTCGGCGTGCGGGCGTGGCGCCTCCCGGCGTGCGAGCGCCCGAGGAACGGCCAGACCCGCCCGAAGATCGCATGTCACCCACCCCCGGGGTAGCCGCGCCGATTACCCGCGAACGTCGGTGCTCACCACCAGCGAGTTCTACCGGCGTCCGGGACGTCTCCCTGGCGCTCACTGTTTCTGAAGAGACGTGTTCGCCGTCGCGTCCGGCGACTCACTGCCGGGGCTCAGCCGACCACCGCCGGCGTGCCCCGCTGAGGATCACGCGCAGCGAGGGGGCCCCGTCTGTGACCGGTAGATCCGACTCGGCGGACAGGCCCTGCGCGTGATCCGGTGACTCGTCGCCGGCCACCGCGCCGCAGTACCTCTTACGGTGCGTCCTCGGTGGGGCGAGAAACCCTGGAACGGGGTCGACCGTTAAGGTGCGTGGCAGCGGCGGCCTGCCGCGGGGCACCGCTACTGGGGACCCGTCCTACCTCCCTTGAGGGCGTGCGGTCAGGGGCCGCTCACCACGCGGCGGCCGCCGGAGGCGGTCACGGTCCGCTCGAGGACCTGGTCGACGAGCTCGTCCAGTCCGGGGTCGGTGCCCTTGGGCAGGGCGGCGACGGTCACTCCAGTATGCCGCGTGCCGTCGCCGGAGGAGTCCGGGCCATCACCGGAGGGGCCCGCGCCGTCTCCGGCCGGGTCGGCCGCGTGCACCGGGGTGACCCGGACGAAGACGCGGCGGCGGCGCACCCCGAGCATGAGCCCCAGGCCGAGCAGCGCCATGCCGGCGAAGACGAGCGCGGGGATGCGGCCGGGGTCGTGCCGGACCATCAGCCCGCCCCAGCGGATCACGGTCTCCAGCTCGATCGAGCCGCGGTCACCCGCCAGCTCTAGCTCCTCGCCGGGCCGGATGAGCAGGCTGGCGGGGCTGCCGTCGTCCTGCAGGACCTGGTCCATCGAGTCGGTCTCGACCGAGAAGACTGACTGGGCCCGGCCCTCGGGGAAGAGGTCGCCCTCGAAGACCGCGAGCACCAGGGCAGGGTCGACCAGGCCGGGGAAGCTGGAGGTCGGCCCGATCTGCGGGTCGAAGGTCAGCGTGGGCAGGAAGCCTCCGACGAAGGCGAGCGCGGGGTCGGCGCCGGGGACCTTGATCGCTCCCTCGGAGGAGTAGTTGTTGTCCTGCGGCAGGAAGGTCACGGCGTCCTGGAAGAGGACCCGGCCCGCCGCATCGCGGACGGTGACCACGGGGGCGTAGCCGTTGCCGAGCAGGAACGCCGAGGTGCCGGCGATATGGAGCGGGTCGTTGACACCGAACCCCGTGCTCCGGGCCGGGCCGTCACCGGCCTGCAGCGTGGCGGTGCCGGCGAAGCGCCGGGGCTGGCCGAACTGCGCGCCTTCGGCCTCGGACTCGAACTCCACGTCCAGGTCGTCCAGGCGCAGGGAGAAGACCGGGATGTCGTCGGGGTCGACCAGCGGCCCCAGGTTCAGGGTGTCGAAGGCGCTCGGTCCCGTGGTGACCGTCTCCCCCTCCTTGACGATGATCTCCCCGCGCCAGCCGAACAGGTGGCCCACGGCGACGGAGACGATGACGCCGAGGATCGCCAGGTGGAACAGCAGGTTGCCGGTCTCCTTGAGGTAGCCCTTCTCCGCCGAGACGACCAGCGACCCGTCCTCCTCCGTGCGCAGCCGGTAGCGGCGGCCGCCCAGCTCGGCGCGCGCGGCGGCGACCACCGCCTCGGGCGCCGCGTCGAGGACCGCCGTGCTGCGGGCGGGCAGCCGGCCCAGCCGGGCCGGCGTGCGGGGCGGCTGGGCGCGCATGGCCTCCAGGTGCTGACGCGAGCGCGGCAGAATGCAGCCCACCAGGCTGACCATCAGCAGCAGGTAGATCGAGGCGAACCACGGCGAGGCGTAGACGTCGAACATCCCGATGCGGTCCAGCCACGGCGCGACGCCGGGGTTCTCCTCGAAGTAGCGCCGCACCCGGACGGGGTCGACCCCGCGCTGCGGGAAGATCGAGCCGGGGATCGCCGCGAGGGCGAGGAGCAGGAGGAGGGCCAGCGCGGTGCGCATGCTGGTCAGCTGCCGCCAGGTCCAGCGCGCCCAGCCGACGGGTCCGAGGCGGGGGCCGCCCAGCGTGGTGCGGTCCTTGGGGTAGCTCGGCTGGATCTGTTCCGGTGACCGCGACGTGCGCACACCGGCGATGACCTTGTCTCTGGGCCCGTTCCGGGTGGTGCCCTCCCCGGTGGTGGCCATGTCAGATCACCGTCGTGAAGTTGCTCGTCAGCCGGGTCTGGACCCACGCGGCCGCCTCGGCCCACACGCCGAGCAGCATCAGCAGGCCCAGCAGGACGAGCAGGCCGCCGCCGACGCGCTGCACGAGCAGGTAGTGGTCGCGCAGCCAGCGCGAGGCGCGGCTGACCCAGCCCAGACCCGCGGCGACGAGCACGAACGGCACCCCCAGGCCCAGGCTGTATGCGGTGCCCAGCACCAGGGCGCGCCCGACCTGGTCGTCACCGGGCAGGATCGACGTCCCGAGCGTCTGGATCGCCGCCAGCGCCGGCCCGGTGCAGGCGCTGAACCCCAGCCCGAACGCGACGCCGAGCAGCGGTGCCCCCGCCATCCCCGCGGCCGGGCGCCACCGGACCCGCCACTCGGCCGTCGGCTGCAGCAGCATGACCAGTCCGAGCGCCAGCACCAAGACGCCGGCCACCCGCAGGAGGGTGCCCTGGTGCTCGGTCAGTGCCAGCCCGATGCCGGAGATGACCACGCTCATCGCCAGGAACACGGCGGTGAAGCCGAGCACGAAGAGCAACGCCCCGAGCACGAGGCGACGGCGCGAGGCGGTGCCTCCGCCGGGTGACGTCATACCCCCGACGTAGCCGAGGAACCCCGGGACGAGGGGCAGCACGCAGGGTGAGGCGAAGGAGACCAGGCCCCCGAGCGCGGCGACGAGGGCCGCGCCGAGCAGGGGCCCGGAGAGGACGAGCTCGCTCACCGGGTGCCTTCCTCGGCGAGCACGTCCTCGACCAGGCCGCGTAGGGTCGAGGCCTCGACAGGTCCGCTGACCCGGGCGGCGAGGCGCCCCTGGCCGTCCAGGACCATCGTCGTGGGGGTGGCGACGGCCAGCCCCTGCAGCTGGGTCCGCGTGCGGCCGCCGTCGTCCTGGAGAGAGGGGTAGGAGATGTCGTACTTCTGTTGGAACGCGATCGCGCTGGGCACCGAGTCACGGCTGTTGACCCCGATGAACTGCACCGGCTCACCGGCCTCGCGGAACTCGGTGGCGACCTTCTCCAGGTCGGGCGTCTCCTCGATGCACGGTCCGCACCACGAGCCCCAGACGTTGATCACCACGACCTCGCCGAGGTGGTCCTGGGAGGACCACGCCTCCTCCTCCAGGGTGGTGCCCTCGAGCGTGATCACGGTCTCGCGCTCCTTCGGCGCGAGCGCCTGAATGGTGCCGTCCCCCGCGACGTAGCCCTTCTGGTCACCCTGGCGCATCTGGTCGTTGATCGTCGAGGGCTTGTTCAGCCCCTTCCATGCCGGCGGGTGCGGCCCAACGACGATCGTGCCGTCCGGCCGACGGACGTTGCCGGCCAGGCGCTCCTGGACGTACTCGCGCAACCTGTCATTGGTCGCGAGCTTCGCGGTCTTTGGGCGCTTGGCCGCCTGCTGGGCCTTCCACTGCGCCACCAGCGCCCGGTACTCCTGCTTCCCGCTGCGCGTGGCCGCGTTACGGCGCAGCTCACGAGAGATCGTGCCCGGGTGCCGGCCGATCCGGCGCGCGATCTCACGCACGCCGACCTGCTGGGCGCGCAGCAACGCGATCTCCTCACGCTCTTCGAAAGACAGGTAGCGGCCAGAGGGCTCGACCAGTGAGATCGGTGACATGCCGCCAGCGTGTCGGAACCACCGTGTCCCGACCGGCACGGACACGCCCACCTTCCAACGCCGCCTCCGCGGACGTGATGCCCGTGGCGATCAGACGCCAGAACTGGCGCTGCACCACCCGCGAAGGATCAGGTCGTCCGGGTGAGCGCATCGCCGGCCGCAGTGCCCGATCTGCACGCCACTGCCGACGCGCACCCTCTGGCACATCACTGGTCTTCTTGCTCCAGTCCGCCATCGCCATCGTTGAACACCTCCGAAGTCAGGAGGGTGTTGCGACGACCGGTTGAATCCGCCTTGTGAGCCCGCGTCCGAGTGCGCCACGAGCCCGGTCAGGTCGGTGATGCCCTCCTGGGCGCGGGTGAACATTGCGTGCTCCAGAGCGTCCAGGACCAGCGATGTGGTCATCGACGTGGCCGCCCGCCAACCGATCACGCGGCGGGAGAACGCGTCGATCACGAATGCGACGTAGACCATACCCAGCCAGGTCGGCACGTACGTAAAATCCGCGACCCAGAGCCGGTTCGGTGCGACCGGGTCGAAGTCGCGGTTGACCAGGTCCGCCGCTCGCTGCGCCTGCTTGTCCGGGATCGTCGTCCGCGGCTTCCTGCCGTACTGGGCGCCTTCCCAGCCGTTGGCCCGGTAGAGCCGCTCGATGGTGCACCGTGCCACGTCGTGGCCCTTGCCACGTAGCCGCAGCCACATCTTGCGACTACCGAGGCCGGCGACCAGCTTCGAGGAGGCCCGCTCGGCCCGGATGAGCTCGGTGACCTGCTCATCGCGCAGCGCCCGTGCCGAGGGTCGACGGTTAACCCACTCGTAGTAGGTGGAGGGACTGATCGGGATGCCGTGCTTGGTCAGCACGGCGCACAAGGGCTCGACGCCCCACCGCAGGCCATCGCCCACCCGGTGGTCCTTGTGCTCGGTGATGAAGGCGATCACCTGCGCCCGGGCCGGTCGAGCTCGGCCCCGAAGAAAGCCGCTGCGGCCTTCAATATCTCGTTCGCGCGCCGCAGCTCGGCGTTCTCCCGCTTCAGCGCCTTGATCTGCTCGTGCTCGGCGCGCGTGAGCCCGGGGCGGGCGCCGGAGTCGACCTCGGCGCGGCGGACCCACTTGCGCAATGTCTCGGCCGAGCCGATGCCCAGCTTCGCCGCGATCGATTTGATCGCCTCGAACTCCGAGGGGTACTCCTCACGCTGCTCGAGCACCAGCCGGACCGCACGCTCGCGGAACTCCTGGTTGTACTTCGATGGTCGTGCCATGACCTGCATCCTTCCAACGGATCAGGTCTCCGGACACCCCGGGATGGCTCACGATACCTGTTGGTTGCGTGGGTGGTGACCTGCGCACCACAACTCCCTGAGTTCAGCGGAGATGGTCAGCTCGTCGCGATTCTGAGGGCTCGGTGACCGTCCTGCCTTGGACCGCCTCCGGCACCATGGCTTCCAGCGCCTCGGCACGGGTCAGGGTGCCCGCCGGACCGAGGAGGGTCAGCGGGCCGGGTCGTCCGAGGTCGAGCCAGCGCTGCTGCCACCGTCGCAGGAGGTGGTAGGCGTTGTCGGACAGCGGTTCACGGGCCGGGGAGACGACGTAGCCCCATTCCCGTCGAGGGTCGCCCGTGCATAGCGCGCCCGGCTCCACGAGGACGCTGGGAAGCAAGCGGCGCAGGACCTCAGGGTCGCCGATGTCCCGACCGTCCAGCCAGTACGCCTCGAGGAGCAGTGCCAGCACCTCGACACCACGCCCGAGGTCGACCGCCTCGGCGTAGGCCGCCGACACGGGGCGCGTGGGTGCGGCAGCACGGCCGGCACGTCGTCGGGGATCTCCTCATCCGGACGGGCCAGGTGGCGCTGCCTCCAGCTCCTCGCGCAGCCTCTCGCGCTCGGGCCCGGGCCCCCGCAGCCCTGTCAGGGGGACCGAGGAAGCGCCACAGACTGCCCACCACGCGGGCTGGGGCGCCGGCTCGTCGCCGGTGCCGGCCAACCGCAGGTGCACCAGGTAGGCCCAGGGTGAGGTCAGGTCTGCCAGCATGACGCGCGCTTCGTCGTGCCGCGCGGGCTTCCACGGGCGCTCGACCGGTGGCATGGGGAGCAGGGGCAGGGTGTTGTGCCGCCGGTGGAAGTGGTGGGCGGCTCTGCGACGTTGGCTGGTGATCGTCATGTCGTGGTTCCTCACTCGTAGCAGTGGCTGGGTCGGGCGTGGCGCGCCCGCGTCGTGACCGTCATCGGGCCCGGACCTGGAAGACGTAGTGGCCGCGGGGCCAGCGGCTGGCCCGGCCCTGATGGACGAGGTGGTGACCGTCGCGCTCGACCCAGACCGGGATCTCGACCGGGGCCACACGGTCGCGGGTCCAGATCTCCAGCACGTCGCCGGTCTGCAACGACCGGATCGCCCTGGCCGCCCGGATCAGTCCGACCGCGCACGGCGTGCCGCGGTTGTCCAGCAGCACGGTCGTCGTCGACACCGCGCCGGTCATGGACGGTCCAGGTCGTCGAGGTAACCCGCCGGGGACCAGTCTCGCCCAGGCACGCCCGGTGACCGGCCGAATTAGGGGATCAGGCGCTGTGGCTGAGATGCTCGGCGGCATTGTCGATGGTGACGGTCTCGATGAGCTCGCCGGTGATGGTCTCGATACCGGTGGCGATGGCCAGGTAGCAGACCCGGTCCAGCAGGTTGGTCAGCGAGCCGATGCAACCCTGGGTGCGCCGGTGCAGGACGTCGGCGTGCTCGGTGAGCATGCCCGCTCGGAAGTCGGCCAGAAGGACGTGCTGCTCCAGCGCGGCCAGCAGCGCGCTCCAGGCACGCGCACCGGTGGTGGTGGTGATCGAGAACGGCGCCACCACGCAGCGGGTGGCGCGCCGGGAGGTCTGGGCGTAGGCGGCGTCCTCACCGAGGAGGCCTTCGTCGAAGAACTTCTTCTCCCGCAGCCGCACCCCGACGTACAGGAACGTCACCGGCATCTCGTTCGCCAGGCCCTTGAGATGGTTTGAGACCTCCTGGCCGTTGCGGTGCTTGAAGTCGATGAAGTGCAGGTCGTCGATCACGATCATCTGGGTCTGGCAGGACGCCACACAGTCCACCGCCAGCGCCCCCAGCTCGGCCCGGGTGTTCCGACCGGCGGCCGGGTGGCCGTAGAAGCGCAACAGCTTCGTGTTCAGACCCTTGAGAGTGGTGCCCGCGCTCAGCGGCAGGTAGACCACCGGCAACCGCTGGTGTCCCTCGGGGGTGTGCGGCCCGTGGCGGCGGATGACCTTGCGGTGGAACTCGCGGGCATACCGGGTGGCGATGGTGGTCTTGCCGAGCGCGGGCGCGGCGTCGATGACGACCGACCCGCGCAGCTTGTCGGCATCACGCCGACCCGAGGCCATCACCTGGTCGATCACGCTGTAGGCACCGGCCAGCTGGGCGGTCGCCACGGTGGGAGGGTTGGCGTTCCACACCGCCCGGGCGTCGTTGTAGTCCTCCAGCTCCTCACCACTGAGACGGCCCATCTGGGCACGCGAGAGCAGCTCCAAGGGCTCGCGGGCGGCAGCCTGCACGAACGCGTCCCAGCCGACCTTGGAGGCCAGGTTGTACCGGGCCGGCTCATTCGCGGTCAGCCAGGCCGCCCAACGGTTGCTCGCTACCGCCGGTCCTGGGTTCATGCTCATTCGTCGAACACCTCGAACGCCTCCTGGTCAGGATGCTCGGCGTAGTACCGCTCGAACACGTCCACATCATCGGCCACCTGTGCACCGGTACGGCGACGCTCAAGATGGGCCAGCAGGTCAACCACACCGGGCGTGGAAGCGGCCTCCGACCTCGCGGCACCCTCGCCGGGCTCCTGAGAGGGCTGGGTCGCCAGGCGGCGGGCCAGGTTTTTCTCCCGGCGGCCGGTCACAGCGCCCTTGCTGTACCGCGCCAGCAGATCCGCCAGCGCGGCGCCGGGATCGACGTGCCGGTCGGTGTCCCGGCTCAGGCGCCGGGTGTAGTCGGCGGCCTCGGCGCTGAACGGGGCATCCAGGCCAGCAGCGTGTTCCCAGGTCAAGTCGTGCCAGGTCTGCGTGTCGGGGTCGCGGAAGTACACGGTGCGGATGTCGTCGTGGTCGACCATGATCGGCCATCGGCCCGGGTGGGCGCCGCCGTAGGTTGACTTGGTGCCGCGGTGCAGGTTCAGGCCCGGCCCGTCGTAGCGGCGTCCGTCGATCTCCACGCCATAGTGCTGAATCGTGCGCCAGGCGACGTCCAGGAACTCCATGCGCAGATCCTGGCTAGCCGGAAGCCGCAACACACCCGCGACGGCCATGCCACGAGCGAACATCTCTACCGGGGAGAGGTCGACTCCTGGTAGCCGCGGGTCGCACAGGCCCCGATGAGGGGTGTGGTGATAGATCCCGACCCACTCGCGGATGATCGCCTCCAGTTCCGCAACGTAGTAGAACGCCCCGGCCTCCACGTCCTTGCCACGTGAGTAGACATCAGGGCCCTTGTAGGCGGGTAGATGCTCCAGGAGTTGCTGTCGCAGCGTCCGGAAGAATCGTTCCATGGTGGGCTTGTCCGTCGGCTTGTGCGGGATCGCGGGCTGGATGTTGATCCCCAGGCGGTGACACACGGTCTTGGTGTGCCCGGACAGGTAGACCTTGCCGTGGTCGACCACGATCGTGTCCGGCAGGGCACCCGTGGTCATCGTGATCAGCTGGTCCGGGACGCCGACGTACGGTGCCGGCACCTCGCCCTCAACGTCCGGTCCCCACTGCTGCGGGGTGACCACCTGGAACAGCACCGATGCCACGTCCTGCGCCTTGGTCGACACAGCCCTCAAGGCCAGGCCGAGGACGCACCGGGAGTACAGGTCCTTCGCGATCGTCAGCTCGGTGTTGACCCACCGACCGGTCACCGGCTCCATCGCGAACACGTCCAGGCGAGTCGTGTCCAGCACGACGTACTGGCCGGGCCGGTCAGCCCGCAACCTGCCCAGCACGCCCTGCGGCCGTTCGGCCACCGACCTACGTTGCTTGGCCGCCCCGAACGTGTAACGCCCCTTGTCCAGCTCTCGGATCCGACGGTAGGCGACGGCTCGTGACGGGGTGGCAGCTTGCGGGTGCTCGACGAGGTACCTCTCATTCGTCTTGCGCAGCACCGACTTCATCGTCGGGTTCGACAAGTCTCGGTAACCGTGGAGAGTCTCCAGGCATGCCGAGTCCCACTCCGGGTCGACCGAGGGTCGACGAGGCTGAAGCCGACGTGAGTCCACCAAGCCCACGAGACCCTTATCCGCATACCGTTGCCCCCGACGGTAGGCGGTACGAAGAGAGATCCCGAGCTCCTCAGCCGCCGCGCGGTAGCGCTCATCTACCGGCCGGTCGGAGGGGATGAGGAGGAGCTCGTCGAACACCTTCGCCTGCTGTTCGACCTCGGCGCGCTGCACCGAGGTCAGCGACGCCAGAACGACCGCGTCCAGCTCCGTATCGGCGTCTTGGACGGGCCGGTCGTCGAGGGCCTGCGCGACGCCAACCAACGAGGGTGCATGAACCTTCTTGAACTGCTCGCCCGACCGCAAGATCACGATGGCGCTCTCGTGCTCGACCACGGTCCAGGCGCTTCCCTGCCACCAGAGTCGGGCACCAACCGACACATCAAGGCTCTCTGCACTCACACCGGCACCCCCGCTGAGTAAGTCAGGACCGTCTCCATGCCTAGAGGCCGTCGGAGGTCGGCCATCGCCTCGCTGCGCCACAGGCACCCCAGGACAGCCACGCGCCACGAGGCGTCGTCGCACGTCGACGGCTTGCGGGAGACGGCCTCACTCAGGGTGACGTCCCCTGGGGCGAGAACCGCCCGTGCCCGGTCCAGGACACCGGTCGGTAGTCGCTCGGAGCGACGACCGACCGCGAGGGCCTTGATGTTGCGCAGCACGACTGGATCGCCGCCGGAGAAGACCTCGTAGCCCCAGCCTTTGTCCCGGCACAACCCGCGTGTCCAGTCGAACTGGGCCCGCACCGCGGGCTTTTCCAGGAACTCTGCCGGCTTCACGTCGACCAAGGTGACCGTGCGGTCGACGTGGACCAGGAGGACATCGGGCACATGCGAAGGCTGAGCGCCGGTGCCGCTTCCCGTGATCTGGAACGGTTGGGTCGCGATACCCACGACAGTCGGGTCGAAGTCCGCCAACCACAGCCGGTCCAGCTCGAGCAGGCTCTCGTACACCAGCGTCCGACGGTTCGTCGCCGACCAGAACAGGCCCGGGTAGTTCCCCTGCCCCCGGTAGGACGGCGGGATACGGACCGGAAGGCCCTCGACGATCAGCTCGGCGCGCGCCTCGCGCCACGTCGTCGTGACCTCGTCGCCGACGACGTTGCAGTACCGCAAGGAGACCTCACGCACGCCCACACGCCCATCGTGGCCCACTGACAGATGGATGAGACTACTGACACGCCACTGTCAGATAGATGAGACCACTGCCAACTTGGCCGAGAACCTACAAGCTGCGAGCGAGGTGTGTGCCCGCGACGGTGGGAACAACTCGGGCCACCCCATAGTTGAGTCAGATGAACTCAACTTCACTGAGTCTCGGTTTGACAATGAGCCGAGTCGCTCCCAAGGTTGAGTGCAGACGTGTCAACCTCGCGTCGCACCCGCCCGGGTGAGGCGCACCGTATACCAAGGAGAAACCACGCATGGGACGTGCAGTCGGCATCGACCTCGGCACCACCAACTCGGCGGTCGCCGTCCTCACCGGTGGCGAGCCGGAGATCATCGCGAACGCCGAGGGCGGTCGCACCACCCCGTCCGTCGTCAGCTTCGCCAAGAACGGCGAGGTGCTCGTCGGTGAGGTCGCCAAGCGGCAGGCCGTCACCAACGTCGACCGGACCATCCGCTCGGTCAAGCGCCACATGGGCACCGACTGGAAGAGCCCGGAGATCGACGGCAAGACCTACACCGCGCAGGAGATCAGCGCCCGCACGCTGATGAAGCTCAAGCGTGACGCCGAGGCCTACCTGGGCGAGGACGTGACCGACGCCGTCATCACCGTGCCGGCCTACTTCGACGACGCCGAGCGCCAGGCCACCAAGGACGCCGGTGAGATCGCCGGCCTCAACGTGCTGCGCATCGTCAACGAGCCGACCGCGGCCGCGCTGGCCTACGGCCTCGACAAGGGCAAGGAGGACGAGCTCATCCTCGTCTTCGACCTCGGCGGCGGCACCTTCGACGTCTCCCTCCTCGAGGTGGGCAAGGACGCCGACGACGGCTTCGCCACCATCCAGGTCCGCGCCACCCACGGCGACAACAAGCTCGGTGGCGACGACTGGGACGACCGGATCATCCAGCACCTGGTCACCACCGTGAAGAACCAGTCCGGCGTCGACCTGTCCAAGGACAAGATCGCCATGCAGCGCCTCAAGGACGCCGCCGAGCAGGCCAAGAAGGAGCTGTCGTCCTCGACCAGCACCAACATCAACCTGCAGTACCTGTCGATGGGCGAGAACGGCCCGATCCACCTGGACGAGACCCTCTCCCGCGCCCAGTTCGAGCAGATGACCTCCGACCTGCTTGAGCGCACCAAGGCTCCGTTCAACCAGGTCATCAAGGACGCCGGCATCAAGGTCGAGGAGATCGACCACGTCGTCCTCGTCGGTGGCTCCACCCGCATGCCCGCCGTCGTCGACCTCATCAAGGCGCTGACCGGCGGCAAGGAGCCCAACAAGGGCGTCAACCCGGACGAGGTCGTCGCCGTCGGCGCCGCCCTGCAGGCCGGTGTCCTCAAGGGTGAGCGCAAGGACGTGCTGCTCATCGACGTCACCCCGCTGAGCCTGGGCATCGAGACCCAGGGCGGCATCATGACCCGCCTGATCGAGCGCAACACCGCGATCCCCACCAAGCGCAGCGAGGTCTTCACCACGGCCAGCGACAACCAGCCGTCGGTGGGCATCCAGGTCTACCAGGGTGAGCGCGAGATCGCCCAGCACAACAAGCTGCTCGGCAACTTCGAGCTGACCGGCATCGCCCCGGCCCCCCGCGGCGTGCCGCAGATCGAGGTCACCTTCGACATCGACGCCAACGGCATCGTGCACGTCTCCGCCAAGGACCGTGGCACCGGCAAGGAGCAGTCGATGACGATCTCCGGCGGCTCCGCGCTGCCGAAGGACGAGATCGAGCGCATGATCAAGGACGCCGAGGCGCACGCCGAGGAGGACAAGAAGCGCAAGGAGGAGACCGAGCTGCGCAACACCGCCGAGCAGCTGGTCTACTCGACCGAGAAGTTCCTGGCCGACTCCGGCGACAAGGTCCCGGCCGACGCACGTGGCCCGGTCGACACCGCGCTGACCGACCTCAAGGACGCGCTCAAGCCCGAGTCCGGCGCCTCGCTGGACGACATCAAGGCCAAGATGGAGACCCTCTCCACCGAGTCCCAGAAGATGGGTTCGGCCATGTATGCGGCACAGGGCGCCGAGGGCGCCGGTCCGGATGCGGGCGCGGGCTTCGCCGACGGGACGGGTGCGGCCGACGTCGACCCGAACCGGGAGGCCGGTTCGTCGGATGACGATGTCGTCGACGCCGAGGTCGTGGACGACGAGGACACCAAGTGACCGACCCCCACGGCACCCACTCCTCTGGGGCTCCTCAGGACGAGGAGCCCCAGGGGCGGGGCCCGGTGATCCGCGACAAGCGGCGCATCGACCCCGAGACCGGCATGCCGCGCGAGCCCCAGGGCTCTGCGGCGCAGGGCGGGCAGCCCGAGCCGGCCGAGGCTGACGGGACCGAGTCCGACAGCAGCTTCGGCGGCGACGTGGGGGACGCGCTCCCCGGCGGCACCGCGGACGGTGCTTCCGACACTGACGGCGACACCCACCCGGACACCCTGCTGGCCGCCGAGCGGCTGGAGGAGATGCGCCGGATGCAGGCGGAGTTCGTCAACTTCCGCAACCGCACCCAGCGGGAGCGGGAGAGCGACCGGACCCGCGCCACCGGCGCGGTCGTCGAGGCGCTGCTGCCCGTCATGGACGACATCCACTCCGCGCGCGAGCACGGTGACCTGGCCGAGGGCACGCCCTTCGCCGCCATCGCCGAGAAGCTCGAGCAGGCGCTGGGGAGGTTCGGCGTCGAGCGGACCGGCAACGTCGGAGACGTCTTCGACCCCATGGTCCACGAGGCGCTCATGCACCTGCCGGCCGATAGCCCCGGCGTCACCCTCCCCGAGGGTGCGACGGAGATGACGATCGTCCAGGTCATGCAGCCCGGCTTCAAGATCGGTGACCAGGTCGTCCGCGCCGCCCGCGTGGCGGTCGCCGACCCGAGCTGACCGACCGCATACCCACCGAGAGCGCCGTGTGGTTGGCTCAGAGGTGACCGAGCGCGGCGGGTGGTTGCTGGACCAACCATCCGCCGCGCCCGGTAGGCCCGGCAGCAACCACAGGACGTGGCCGGTGGGGCGAAGAACAACCACACGACTCGCTCGGTGGAAGAAGACACGAAGGAGGTGAGCATCGATGGTCAACCAGGACTGGTTCGACAAGGACTTCTACGCCATCCTCGGCGTCGCCAAGGACGTGGACGAGAAGGAGCTCAAGAAGCGCTATCGCAAGCTCGCGCGCGAGTGGCACCCGGACGCCAAGCCGGGCGACAAGGCCGCGGAGCAGAAGTTCAAGGACATCGGTGAGGCCTATGCGGTGCTCTCCGACCCCGAGCAGCGCAAGCAGTACGACGCCGTGCGCGCCATGGGCGGCGGCGCCCGCTTCACCGCCGGCGCCGGCGGCCCGGGTGGTGCCGGTGGCTTCGAGGACATCTTCTCCCAGATGTTCGGCGGTGGCGGGGGTGCGCAGAACGTCCGCTTCTCCACCGGCGGCCAGGGCGGGATCGATCTGGAGGACCTGCTCGGTGCCTTCGGCGGCGCGGCCGGTGGCGGTGGCTTCCCGGGCGGGGCCCAGGGCTTCCCCGGTGGTGCACAAGGGTTCCCGGGTGGGGACCAGGGCTTCCCCGGTGGTTTCCAGGGTGGCGGCCGTGCCCGCACCATGAAAGGCCAGGACGTCGAGGCCCGCACCACCATCGACTTCCGTGCCGCCGCGACCGGCGACACGGTCACGCTGAGCAAGCCCGACGGCGGCCGGATCACCACCCGGATCCCGGCCGGCGTCAAGGACGGTCAGAAGATCCGCCTGCGCGGCAAGGGCATGCCCTCGCCAGTGCAGGGCGGCGAGCCCGGCGACATGTTCCTGCACGTCACGGTGACGCCGCACGCGGTCTTCGGCCGCGACGGCGACACCAACCTGACCCTCGACCTGCCGGTGACCTTCGCCGAGGCCGCCCTCGGCGCGACCGTCCCCGTGCCGACCCTCGACGGCGGCACCGTCAAGGTCAAGATCGCCCCTGGCACCCCCTCGGGCCGCGTGCTGCGGGTCAAGGGCCGCGGCATCGACGCGAAGTCCGGCAAGGGCGACCTGCTCGCCAAGGTCCAGGTCGTCGTCCCGCAGCGGCTCTCCGACACGGCCCGGGCGGCCGTCGAGGCCCTGCAGGCCGAGGAGGCGGGGACCGACCCGCGCGCTGAGCTGATCGAGCGGGCGAGGAGGTGAGCTAAGCATGCCTGACCGCGACACCCCCGTCTTCGTCATCTCCGTGGCGGCCGAGCTGGCAGGCATGCACGCCCAGACGCTGCGGCAGTACGACCGCCTCGGCCTGGTCACCCCCTCCCGCACCCGCGGCGGCGGCCGACGCTACTCCTCCCGCGACATCGACCGGCTCCGCGAGGTCCAGGCACTCTCCGCCGAGGGTGTCAGCCTCGCCGGCATCCAGCGGATCATGGAGCTGGAGTCCCAGGTCGAGGCTCTCCGCTCCCGGATGACCCAGCTCCTCGTCGAGAACGAGGCGCTGCGCGACCGCATCACGCACGGCTCGCGCGTCTTCGCCGCCGACAGCGCCGGCGAGGTCGTCGCCCTCCGGGCCGGCACCCGCCCCCGCTCCACCCCGGCCACGACCGCGCTGGCGCTGTGGCGACCGAGGCACTGGCCGTTCACCGACTGAGGAAAGAACATCCGCGCGGGCCTTCCTCTGCGCCTGAGCATGCCTGAGCAGGCACAGGCGCGCCCGGAGGCGGGTCGTCCACCTCCGGGCGCGCTCGTCCTCGGGCCCCTCACCCGCCGCAGCGGCACTCCTTCCGCCTCGCCTGCCCGACCTGCGCCGCCCGGTCGAAAGGGTTCAGCACGGCAGCCGCGCCCAGGACCACGGTCGAGAGGCCGACCCGGACCAGGCTGTCCAGCCCCGGCCGCAGCTCCTGCATCCAGGTGAGCTGCTCCATACCGAGCCAGGCGGCGACGATGAGGACAACGGCGCCGGTCCACCACAGGGCGTTCATCACTTGACCTCCTTGCGGGCGACCCGCCACAGACCGACGGCCAGCGGCAGCAGCACCCAGAGGGCGTTGGCGGTGCCGACCTGGGCCCACTGCTCGGCGGTCAGCCACCGGTCACCCATCAGCGGGGCGTTGGCGCGGCTCAGGTCCAGCCACGGGGCGGCGTCGCGCAGCCACCCGGTCAGGGTGAAGAGCAGCGGCGTGATGGTGGGGATGAGGAAGTAGGCCACGATGCCCAGCGGCACGTTGAGGAAGAGAGCACCGAGGCCGATGCCCATGAGCACCCCCTGCACCTGGGCCACGGTCAGGTTGACGACCTCGGCCGCCGACATCGACAGCTCGACCGGGGCGTCGGCCAGCGAGGCGGACAGCACGTGGGCGCCCATCGCCAGCGGGATCGTCACGGCCAGGACGGCCAGGCCGAGCAGGACCGCTGCGACCGTCTTGGCCGCCATCACCCGCATCCGCCGCGGCTCCAGGGCGAAGGTGATCAGGGCCGTGCGCTGGCTCCACTCGTTGGCCGCGGTCATCACGCCCAGCACCGGCAGCAGCAGCGCCTGCGGGGTGACGGCCGCCATGAGCAGCGGCAGGAGCGCGGCGCCCGTGTCGCGGGTCAGCCACAGGGTGACCCCGAGCGCGAGCACCGTGATGAGTACGATGGCGAGGATCAGGCCCTTGCCGGTGCGGGTGTCCACGAGCTTGCGCAGCTCGACGGAGACCAGGCGGCCCAGCGAGACCGGGCGCACCTCCTCCAACGGCGGGGGGTATGCAGTGCCGCCGGTGCTCTCGGGCGTCGCGTCGGTCGTGGGTCGGGTGGGGGTGGACTGGGTCAGCGTGGTCATGGCGTCCTCCTGGACGGGGTGCGTGCGGGGGCTGTGGGTCTGGGTCATCGCTGCGGTGCTCATGCGGCCGTGCTCCTGACCGGCTCGCGGGCGTCGTCGGCGGTCAGCTGCAGGAACATCTCCTCCAGGCCGCCCCCTCCGGCGGCCCGGAGCTCGGTGACCAGCAGCTGCTCGGCCAGCGCGACCTGCGCGACCTGGGCGGCCTCGGCGGTGACGATCAGGACGCCCTCCCGGCGGTTGGTGACCTCGAGGCCGGCCCGCTCGAGCGCGGTGCCGAGACGGTGGCGGTCCGGGCCGTCGACCAGGACGCCCTTGGCCGCGATCAGCTCGTCCTTGGCGCCCTGCGCCACGATCCGGCCACGGCCGATGAGCACCAGGTCCTGGGCGATCTGCTCGACCTCGTGGAGCAGGTGGGAGCTCAGGAGCACGGTCCCGCCGTCGGAGGCGAAGTCGCGCAGAAGCTCGCGCATCCACCGGATGCCGGCGGGGTCCAGGCCGTTGGCCGGCTCGTCGAGGATCAGGACCTGCGGGTCGCCCACCAACGCGCCGGCCAGGCCGAGGCGCTGCCGCATACCGAGGGAGTAGTTGCCCACCCGGCGCTCCGCCTCGCGGGAGGTCAGACCGACCCGCTCGAGCGCGGCGTCGACGTCGCGGCGGCCACGGCCGGCCATGAGCGCGGCCAGGGTGAGGGTCTCGCGACCGGTGCGTCCGGCGTGCTGGGCACCGGCGTCGAGCATGACGCCGACGTGGCGGGCGGGGGTGGGCAGGCTGGCGTAGGGGCGGCCCAGCACCAGGGCGGTGCCCGAGGTCGCCGCGGTCAGGCCGACCATCATCCGCATCGCGGTCGACTTGCCGGCGCCGTTGGGGCCGAGGAAGCCGGTGACGCGGCCGGGGCGGGCGGTGAAGGTGATGTCGTCGACGGCGGTGAAGGTGCCGTAGCGCTTGGTCAGGTTCTGGGTCTCGATCATGGCTCCAGCCTCGCCGGGGAGGACGGCCCCCCACATCGGTCGAGGGTCGAGGACCGCGATGTCCTTGGTCTGCGTCTGCGCAGGTCGGGGCATACCAAAGTCGGGGGTGGCCGAGCCGATCGGCGGAGTCGGTGAGGTGAGGTCCCGAATAGGCTGAGAGGTATGCCGTCCCTCGCCCCTCCCGTGCCCTCACCCGCCCCGCGCGGGGGTGGGGCGGAGCACACCGTGGAGCGGCTGGGCCTCTGGCAGCAGGCCTGGCGTCTGGGCCTGGCCTGGCTCGTCGGGATCGCCGCCTTCCTCACCATCGCGGCGGTCGCCACGGACGGCTTCACGCGGGAGGGCGAGGGCACCACTCTGGTCCTCGTCCTGCTCATCCTCGACCTGGCCGTCGGCCACCTCGCCCTCGTCGTGGCCGCCTACCGCCGGCGCTGGCCGCTGGCCGTCGCGCTGATCACGGCCGTGATGACCTTCGTCTCGATCACGGCTACCGGCGCCTCGGCGCTGGCCCTGGTCTCGTTGGCCACCCGGCGGCGGATCTGGCAGATCGTCGGGGTGGTCCTGCTCAAGATGGCGGCCGACACGACCTACGAGTTCGGCTTCACCCGGTGGCTCGGCGTCCAGGGCGAGGTCCTTGTCGAGGGTGACACCGTCGCCGTGGGGACCCAAACCGCCCTGGCCAACCTCGGCTTCGTCGTCCTCCTCTACGTCATCTGCATCCTCGTCGGCTGGAACGTCGGGTCGCGCCGCGAGCTGATCCGGTCCTGGCGCACCGGCGCCGAGACCGCCAACCGGGAACAGGCCGCCCGCGTCGCCCAGGCCCAGCTGGCCGAGCGATCCCGGATCGCCCGTGAGATGCACGACGTCCTGGCCCACAGGCTCTCCCTCGTCGCCATGCACGCGGGGGTCCTGGCCCACCGCACCGACCTGCCCGAGGAGGAGCGGCGGGAGGCCGCCGAGATCGTGCGGGCCGGGGCGCACCAGGCGCTGGAGGAGCTGCGGGAGGTGCTCGGCGTGCTGCGCAGCGACGTCGGGGACGAGGCTTCGGCCGGCGGAGGGGACGGGCAGCCATCCACGGTGGAGGCGCCCCAGCCGGGCCTGAGCGGCATACCCTCCCTGGTCGCCGAGGTGACCAGCAGCGGGCAGGAGATCCACCTCCAGGCCGACCCGGACCTGTGGGCCCGCTCGGTGCAGCTGCCGGCGAGCACCGGCCGGCACGCCTACCGCGTGGTGCAGGAGGCGGTCACCAACGCGCGCAAGCACGCGGGTGGCGCTGCGGCCACCGTCGAGCTGTCCGGCCGTCCGGGCAAGGGGCTGAGCATCGTGGTGGCCAACCCGGTGCCGGCAGGGGCGCAGGCTACGCTGCCCGGTGGCGGCCGGGGGCTGACCGGGATGGCCGAGCGGGTGCAGCTGGCCGGCGGCCGGTTCGAGGCCGGGTTCGAGGTGACCCGCTTCGTGGTGCGGGTCTGGCTGCCGTGGGAGCGGAAGAAGGAGCAGGGATGAGCGAGGCACAGGCGCGACCCAGGGTGGTCCTCATCGACGACGACGCGCTGGTGCGCACCGGGCTGCGGATGATGCTCGGCGGGCCCGACGGGGTGGACGTGGTCGCCGAGGGCGATGACGGTGACACCGCGGTCGAGCTCGTCGGCAAGCACCGGCCCGACGTCGTGCTCATGGACATCCGGATGGCGCGCACCGACGGCCTGACCGCCACCCGCGAGCTGCTCGCGTCGTGGCCGGCGACCAAGGTGCTCATCCTGACGACCTTCGACGCCGACGCCTACGTGCTCGAGGCGCTGCGCTCCGGGGCGCGGGGCTTCGTGCTCAAGGACACCCCGCCCGACCGGCTCGTCGCCGCCGTCCACGAGGTCGCCTCGGGCGACCACGCGCTGTCCCCGTCGGTGGCTGCGCTGCTGGTCAGCCAGGTCGCCGGGGGCCCTGCGACCGATCCCGCCGACGCCCGCGCAGCCAAGGCCCGCGAGCAGCTGGACCGGCTGACCGAGCGCGAGCGCGAGATCGCCCGGGCCGTGGCCCACGGCGGGTCCAACGCCGACATCTCCCGCGAGCTCTACCTCAGCGTGCCGACGGTCAAGGCCCACGTCTCGAGCGTGCTGGCCAAGCTCGGGCTGGCCAACCGCGTCCAGGTGGCGCTGCTCGTCCACGACGCCGGGGAGGTATGACGTGACCGCCCACCTCGGTCCCGCCGGCGAGGGGGCGGCGCGCGTGGAGATCCCCGGGCAGCTCCTGGAGAGGGCGCGCACGGCGACGCGGGTCTGCATCCTCTCCGGGGCGGGCATGTCCGCAGAGTCGGGGATCCCGACCTTCCGGGACGTGCAGGTGGGGCTGTGGGAGCGCTTCGACCCGATGGAGCTGGCCACCCCGGAGGCCTGGCGCGCCGACCCGGAGCAGGCGTGGGCCTGGTATGCCTGGCGCGCCTCCCTCGTCTCCGGGGCGCAGCCCAACGCCGGCCACCTGGCCCTGGCGCGCTGGCAGCAGCGCGACGGCGTCGAGCTGACGATCGTCACCCAGAACGTCGACGACCTGCACGAGCGGGCGGGCGCGCAGGTCCTGGCCCACCTGCACGGGAGCCTCTACGCGCTGCGCTGCAGCGAGTGCGAGGCCCCCAGCGGTGCCGCATACCCCCAGGTCGACGAGCCCGTCGCCCACCTGGACCCGCCCGCGTGCGAGGAGTGCGGGGGAGCGGTGCGGCCCGGCGTCGTGTGGTTCGGCGAGGCCCTGCCGGAAGGCGCCTTCTACGACGCCGTCGAGGCGGCGCAGCAGGCCGAGCTCGTGCTCGTCGTCGGCACCTCCGGCCTGGTCCACCCGGCGGCGACCCTGCCCTACCTCGCCGCGGCGGCCGGTGCCCACGTCGTGGAGATCAACCCGCGCGAGAGCGAGGTCAGCGAGACGGCCCACGAGGTCTGGCGGGCCACCGCGGCGCAGGCGCTGCCCGCGCTCGTCGACGCCCTCGGCTGACTCTTCTGCAAGACCGGCACGATCGTGCCGATGTTATGACGGAGGGTGACCTGTGCCCACCGAAAAGAGCGCGACCGGCACGATCGTGCCGATTTCTCTTGACGACGGGTGGCTGGGACCGACATCATGGTGGCGACCGGCACGATCATGCCGGTATGTGTTCAAGGAGATGGCGATGACCGATTGGACTCGGAAGGTGGCGGAGCGACGCCGCGAGCTCGGGCTGCGTCAGCTCGACCTGGCCCTCCTGGCCGGGGTGTCCGAGCGGTTCGTGCGTGAGCTCGAGACGGGCAAGGCCAGCGTGCGCCTGGACAAGGTCGAGCCCGTGCTCGACGTGCTCGGCCTGGAGCTGAGGCTCCTGCCGCGGGAGACCCCGTGACCCCCGCGGCCCGAGCCGGGCACGATGGTCGCGACGACCCTCGGGACCTCAGGGTCGCCCACGTCCTCAAGGACGGCGTCCCCGCCGCGACCCTCACCCGTCTGGACGACGCGGTGCGTTTCGACTACACCGCCGACTATCTGGACGCCGGCCGACGGCCCGTGGCCACGACGCTGCCGCTCACCGACGAGCCGGTGCTCGCCACGGCAGGGGCGGTGCCGCCCTTCCTCGCCAACTTGCTGCCTGAAGGGCGTCGGCTCACCGCGCTGCGTCGGTCGGTCAAGACCAGTGCCGACGACGAGCTCTCCTTGCTGGTGGCCGTGGGTGCCGACCCGGTCGGCGACGTGCAGGTCCTGCCTCACCCTGAGCCGGACGAGGAGCCGGCGACGCCGGAGGTCGAGGGTTCCTTCGACGACCTCGACTTCGCCGACCTCCTGGCCGCGCACGGCACCGGCGACCCGTCGGCTCTGGCGGGCGTGCAGGACAAGGTCTCGGGACGCATGCTCACCGTCCCTCTCGCGCACGCCGGCCGGGCGCATCTGCTCAAGTTCGAGGTCCCCGAGTTCCCGCGGGTCGTGGCCAATGAGGCCTACTTCCTCTCCGTGGCCCGACGGGTGCGTCATCCGGTGGTCGAGGCCGAGGTGGTCCACGACAGGGAGGGGCGTCCTGGTCTTCTCGTCACCCGCTTCGACCGGGTGCCGGAGGGGGAGGGACTGCGGCGGCTGCCCGTCGAGGACGGCGCCCAGGTGCTGGGGGTCCATCCGGCCCGCAAGTATGCCGTCACGATGGAGGACCTGGCGAGCGCCGTCGCGGACGTCTGCCGCTCGCGCCCGCTCGCGCTCCGGGCGGTCCTCCAGCAGGCGGTGCTCGCCTGGCTCACCGGCAACGGCGACCTCCATGCCAAGAACATCTCGGTCCTGGGTGGGCGCGACCGCCACGTCGCACCCATCTACGACATCCCGTCGACCGTGCCCTACCGTGACCCGACCTTCGCCCTGCCGCTGGCGGGACGCCGGGACAACCTCACCCACAAGGCGTTCCGCACCTTCGGTGCCACGATCGGTCTGCCCGAAGCGGCTGTCGACGCTGTGGTGGAGGAGGTGCTCGCCGCGACCGACGGCGTCGTCGACGATCTCGGTGCCGGAGCGGTCGGGTGGGACGCCCGTCGCCGTCAGGACCTCGTGCGCACGCTCACGCGCCGCCGGCGGGACCTGGGTGGCTAGGTCAGCCCGAGCGTCCGCGTCTGGCGATCCACGGCCGCGGCGAAGAGGTGGTCGGCCGGGTCGGCCGTGCCGACGAGGTGGCCACCCAGCTCGAGGCTGAGGAGGCCCACGAGCTGGGCCAGCTCGGCCAGGACCGCCGCGCTGCCGCTCCGGTCCACGCCGACGGCTGAGGCGAGCGGCCCGACCTGCCCCAGGAGCGCGGGGTCGTCGAAGCCCTTGATCTCGCCGGGCGCGCCAGCCTCCAGGAAGGGCCGGGCCACCCGCTCGGCGGCGGGGATCGTCTCGGGCGGTGCGGCATGCCCCGGGACCGGCGTGCCGTAGATGAGCTGGAAGTCGTGCGGGTGCGCGACCGCCCACTGGCGCAGTGCGTGGGCCAGCGCCGTCCACCGCTCGGCGCCTTCGCCCGCCGGGACGTCCGTCAGGGCCGCGCCCAGAGCCTCGTAGCTCTCCAGCACCAGGGCGGTGATGAGCGCCTCCCGCGTGGGGAAGTAGCGGTAGACCGCGGACGAGACCATCCCCACCTCGCGGGCCACCGCGCGCATCGACAGGCCCACGCCGCCGACCTGCGCGATCTGCTCCCGGGCGGCCGCCAGGATCCGTGCCACGTTGTGCTCCCGCTGCTGCTCCCGCACTCCCATGCCACCCAGTCTGCCACAACGAGAGCACCGCTCTTGTCAAAATGAGAGCAGTGCTCTAGCTTGGTGCCGACCGCAACAGAGAGCACCGCTCTCGTTCTAGATCGGAGATCCTCATGGCCACCCTCACCGCCCCGTCCGTCCGACCCGCGGCACGTCCCGACCGCCGCACCCAGCCGATGCGCCACCTCACCGCCCCCCTCGTGGGCACCGGCGTCCTCATGGCCACCTACCTCCTTCTGCGTCCCTACGGCGACCACGCCGGCGGCTCGACCGCCGAGGCCGCGCAGGCCTTCGCCTCTACCCGGTGGGTCGTCGCGCACCTCTTCGGGGCGCTGGCCCTGGCCTCCTTCGCCCGCCTCGCGCTGCGCCTCGACGACCTCGGCTCCACGCGGCTGTCCCGGGCCGCGCGCTGGACCGGCCTGGCCGGCGCCGCCCTCGTGCTGCCCTACTACGGCGCCGAGACCTTCGGGCTGCACGCACTCGGCCGGGCTGCGCTCGCGGGGGACCAGGGCGTCCTGCAGCTGGTCGACGACATCCGCGACCAGCCCGTCGCGCTGACGATGTTCGGCCTCGGCCTGGTCCTGCTCGCCGCCTGCGGCCTCATCCTCGCCCTGGCCTGGCAGCGCCGCACCGGCAGCCTCGCCGCGTGGCCGCTGGGGGCCCTCATGGCTCTCTTCCTGCCGCAGTTCTACCTCCCGCCCACCGGACGGATGGCCTACGGCGTCCTGTATGCGGTCGCTGCCCTCCTCCTGCTCCTCACCTCACGCTCTCTCCGGACTCAGGCCTCCGCCCAGTGACGCCCCTGTGCTGGCCAGATCGGCGACCACCAGCACAGCGGCGTCACTGGGCGACCTGAGGGGGCACCGGGTGAGGGAAAAGCGGTCGCCGAGTGACCGCATACCTCGCTAGCCTCCGGAGTCTGCCCGGACCGACCGGACGGATCCGACCAAGCCGGGTCGGGCCGGAGGAGATCCGGGTGACGCAGAAGAACCGAGAAGAACAGAGAAGAGACGAAAGGACCATGGAGAAGATCACCTCGAGGCTGCTGAGCTGGGCCTCGATCCTCGACCCGCAGACCCGGGAGCAGGCGGAGCGGACGGCGCAGATGCCGTTCATCCACCCGCACCTGGCGCTGATGCCGGACGCCCACCTGGGGATGGGCGCGACCGTCGGGTCCGTCATCCCCACCGACGGCGCGATCATGCCCGCCGCGGTCGGTGTCGACATCGGCTGCGGCATGGTCGCGGTGCGCACCCAGCTGCACGTCGCCGACCTGCCGGAGGACCGGGTGACGGTCCGCGAGCAGATCGCGCGCAGCATCCCGCTGTCCGCCGGTGCGCAGAACCGCAAGATCACGCGCGAGCACACCCAGCGCCGCCTCGCCGACCTGGAGGAGCGCGCGGCGGCGATCGACCTGGACCCCGCGACCTACAGCAAGGCGTGGCGCCACCAGCTGGGCACGCTCGGGTCGGGCAACCACTTCCTCGAGGTCACCCAGGACGAGGCCGGCACCGTCTGGCTGTTCCTGCACTCCGGCAGCCGCGGGGTCGGCAACAAGATCGCGATGCACCACACCAAGGTCGCCCAGGACTACTGCCGGCAGCACTTCATCGAGCTGCCCGACGGCGACCGCGACCTGGCCTACCTGGTCGAGGGCACCGAGGAGTTCGACCACTACATCCGCGAGATGCAGTGGGCCCAGCACTACGCCCTGCTCAACCGCGAGGAAATGATGGACCGGATGGTCGACCAGCTCGCGCGGTGGGTCGGCGTCGAGGTGGAGCGGGTGGAGGAGATCAACTGCCACCACAACTACACCGAGCCCGAGAAGCACTTCGGCCGCGACGTGTGGCTCTCGCGCAAGGGGGCCATCTCGGCGCGCGAGGGTGAGCCCGGCCTCATCCCCGGGTCGATGGGCACCGCGTCCTATGTCGTCGAGGGTCTGGGCAACCCGGTCGCGCTGCACTCGGCGCCGCACGGGGCGGGCCGGGTCTACTCGCGGACCAAGGCGCGCAAGACCTTCACCCTGGAGGAGCTGGCCACGGCGATGGAGGGGATCGAGTACGACCACTCGCCCGCCTTCCTCGACGAGATTCCGGCCGCCTACAAGGACATCGACCAGGTGATGGTCGACGCGGCCGACCTGGTGCGGACGCGGCACACGCTGCGTCAGCTGGTCAACGTCAAGGGCACCTGAGGCACGCCGGCCCGTCGGGTCGGGAATTACGCTGATCGGGGCGCCCACCATCGCGGTGGGCGCCCCGATCAGAGGGAGGGCCCATGAGCCGCTCAGACCAGCAGCCGTCCGACGGTGACGGCCCCCGCCTCGGCCTCCTCGCGCTGACGGCCCTGGTCGTCGGCTCCATGGTGGGCGCGGGCGTCTTCTCGATCCCGCAGAACATGGCTGCCGGACCTGCCGGCACCGGTGCCCTCATGGTCGGGTGGGCAATCACCGGCGTCGGCATGCTCGCCCTGGCCCTGACCTTCCAGTTCCTCGGCCGCCACGCCAAGGACCCCGAGGCCGGCCTCCAGGGCTACGCCCGCGACGGCTTCGGCCCGCTGCCCGGCTTCCTCGTCGGCTGGGGCTACTGGATCAGTGCCTGGCTGGGCAACCTGGCCTACCTGGTCCTCATCTTCTCCACGCTCGGCATCTTCTTCCCGGTCTTCGGCGAGGGCACGACCTGGTGGGCGACGCTCGGCGGGTCGGTCGTGCTGTGGCTCTACAGCGGCCTGCTGCTGCGTGGCGTCCGCGAGGCCAGCGCCGTCAACGTCGTCGTCACCGCCGCCAAGCTGATCCCCCTCGTGATCTTCCTCGTCGTGGGTGTGGCCGCCTTCGACGCCGAGATCTTCACCGCCGACTTCTGGGGTCAGGGCGAGGGCATCAGCTCCGTCTTCGACCAGGTCCGGGCGATGATGCTCGTCACCGTGTGGGCCTTCCTCGGCATCGAGGGCGCCACGGTCTACGCGCGGCGGGCGCGCAAGAGCGGCGACGTGGGCCGGGCTACCGTCACCGGCTTCCTCCTCGTCCTCGCGCTGCCTGGAGGCTCCGCCGTATAACAGGTATAACAAAGTATTCCTGGTATAACAGGTATAACGCTGCTGGAGAGGGGTGGTGGGCATGGCAGGCAGGAGGGGCAACCCGTTCCGTCCCAGCTTCGGCGTGACGCCGCGGGTGCTGGCGGGACGTGACGACGTCATCGACGACTTCGACATCGCGCTGGACGAGGGGCCGGGGTCGCCGATGCGGACGATCCTGGTGAGTGGGGCCAGGGGTATGGGCAAGACGGTCGTGCTCAACGAGCTGGAGGATCGAGCCAGGGGACGGGGCTGGCTGGTGCTGCGGCTGCCCGAGGGCGGACGGCTGGTCAGCGAGCTGGAGGGGGTCATCCTGCCCTCGCTGCTGGCCGAGCACGACCCGGAGGCGGTGCGGCGCCGGCTGACCGGAGGCAGCGTCGGCGGTCTGGGGTCGGTGTCGACCGAGACGGTCGAGCGCTTCCCGGTCACCGAGTCGTTGGCCTCGATGCTCGCCCGTCTGGCGGGGATCGCGGGTGGCCATGGCACCGGCCTGCTGCTGACACTCGACGAGGTGCAGGCCGCCCCGGCGGAGGACCTCGCCCACCTGGCCTCGGCCTACCAGCACCTCGTCCGCGACGAGCACGAGGTGGCGCTGGTCGCCGCTGGTCTGCCCGTCGGGGTCAATGCCCTCCTGGAGCAGCGCGGCACCACCTTCCTGCGGCGGGCCGAGCGGATCCACCTGCGCGCGCTGACCGACGCCGAGGTCGCCGAGGCGGCGGTCGAGACCGTGCGCGAGGCGAAGCGCGTGATCAGCCCGGAGGCCACCGAGAGACTGGTGCAGATCGCGCACGGCTATCCCTACCTCCTGCAGCTTGTCGGCTATCACGCCTGGCGGGCCGCCGGCGATGACGAGGTCATCACGCTGGCCGACGTGGAGCAGACCGTCCCAACCGTGGTGGAGCGGATGGGTCGACTCGTGCACGCCCCTGCGCTGCTCAAGGTCCCGGAGGGCCAGCTGGCCTACCTGCGCGCGATGGCCCAGGACGACGGTCCGTCGTCGACCGGGGAGATCGCCCAGCGTCTCGGTGTGACCAAGGGCCACCAGAACATGCAGCGCACCCGGCTGCTCGAGCGAGAGCTCATCACCCCGACCGGCCACGGCTACGTCGACTACGCCCTGCCCTACCTGCGCGAGCACATCCGGCGTCAGCACGGCCACGACGGCCCGGACGCGGATGGCCCCGCCTGAGAATTGCCCGCGGGCGGATGGCGCAGACTAGAGCGGTGACCCCAGCGAGCCCGACGAGCCGACCCGCGCGGGTCCCCATCCCCTCCGAGATCTGGGTGCTCGTCGGTGCCGCCTTCGTCATCGCGGTCGGCTACGGCCTCATCTCGCCCGTGCTGCCCGGCTTCGCCCGGTCCTTCGACGTGGGCATCGCGGCGGCCACCGTCGTCGTCTCGATCTTCGCCGCCTTCCGCCTCCTCTTCGCCCCCGCCGGCGGGATCCTGGTGGAGAAGCTGGGTGAGCGGCCGATCTACATCACCGGCCTGCTGATCGTCGCCGCCTCCTCCCTCGCCACGGCCTTCGCGCAGACCTACTGGCAGCTGCTCCTCTTCCGCGGCCTGGGCGGCATCGGCTCGACGATGTTCACGATCTCCTCGATGGCCCTCATCGTCCGGCTCGCCCCGCCCTCGGCCCGCGGCCGGGTGTCCTCGATCTTCGCCTCCTCCTTCCTCATCGGCGGGATGATCGGGCCGGTCGTCGGCGGCTTCCTCGCCGAGTGGGGGATGCGCGTCCCGTTCGTCGTGTATGCGGTCGCGCTCTTCATCGCTGCCGGTGTGGTCAAGGTGGGGCTGGGTGGTGCCCGCCTGCGTTCTGCGCCGACGGGTGACGCGGCGCGACCGGTGCTCACCCTCGGCGAAGCCTGGCGCCATCCCTCCTACCGCGCCGTCCTCGTCTCCGGCGTGGCCAACGGCTGGGTCAACATGGGAGCGCGGATCGCGGTGCTGCCGCTCCTGGCCGCTGCCGTCCTCGACCGCCCCTGGGTGGCCGGGGCAGCGCTGGCCGTCGGTGCGGTGGGGACCGCGATCACCTTGCAGTTCTCCGGCGCGCTCGCCGACCGGGTCGGACGCCGGCCGATGATCCTGCTGGGGCTGGGTCTGCTCGGCGTGACGGTCGGCGCCCTCGGCACCGCCAAGCACGACGGCCTGGGGCTGACCACGGCGCTGGTGCTCCTCTTCGGCCTCACCCTGGCCTCGGGCGTCGGCGCCGGTTTCGTCGGGCCCGCCACCCAGGCGGCCGTCGCCGACATCGTCGGGCACGACCGCAACGGGGGCAAGGTGCTGGCCGCCTTCCAGATGGCCCAGGACCTCGGGGCGATCCTGGGCCCGATCCTCATCGGTCTGGCCGCCGACCGCTTCGGGTTTGAGGTGGCCTTCGCCATCTGCGGCGTGGTCTGCCTGGTGGCGATCCTGCCGTGGCTGCGCGCCCCCGAGACGCTGCGACTGCGCCCCGCCGACGGCGAGATCTGAGCCGACCACCCACCCGCCGCGCCTCCACCGCGCCCGGCGGGCTGCCGCATACCCTCGAGTCGTGTCCACCACAGACCAGCCGGGCGACCTGCACCCGGGCAGCGAGCACCTGATCATCCTCCCCGACCGTGACGTCGCCGAAGAGCTGGCCGAGGAGCTGCGCGACGAGGGTTTCGAGCACGTGCGCGTCGTCCGCGAGGCCGCCAAGACCGAGGAGGACGACGAGGACCACGAGTGGGCGGTCTACGTCCTGGACACGCGGCTGCCGGACGCTGAGGGCGGGGGAGCCTACGAGGGTCTGCGGGAACGGTTCACCGAGTTCGCCCGTCAGAACGACGGTTGGTACGACGAGCCCGGTGACCCCCGACCCCCGGTCGGCTGAGCTCGGCTCGTCACCGGCCGCACCGCCAGTCTTCTTCGTTCGAGGGGTACCACCGCCATGGGCTTTTTCGCCGTCGCCTCCATCCTGATCGTCATCGTCGTCGCCGCGCTGATCGCCGGCCGCTGGGCCAAGAGCGCCCGCCTCGTCGCGGCGGCCACGGCGCTGCTGCTGCTCGGCTACACCGCGATGAACAGCTTCGTCACCCTCGACCACCGCGAGGTGGGCATCCAGACGGCGCTGGGCCGCTACATCTCGACCATGAACACCGGTGGAATCCACTACAAGTCGCCCTGGTCCAGCGTCGAGAAGTTCGACCAGACCATCCAGACCGTGGACCTGCAGGGCATCAGCGTCTCCTTCTCCGACGGCGGTGGCGTCGAGGGGATCGAGGAGATCGGTGGCGGCAAGGGTGTCATCAACGCGACCGTCCGGTGGCAGATGTCGCGTGACGAGGACGGCGCCCGGCTGCTGTGGGAGCGCTACCGCACCTTCGAGTCGGTCAGCGCCTCGCTCGTCGAGCGCACCGCCCGCGACGCCGTGATCAACATCGCCAACTCCTACCCGGCCGCGACCGCGATCATCAGCCAGCGCGAGATCGCCAGCCAGGTCAAGACCGAGATCGAGAAGAGCCTGGACCCCTACGGCGTGGTCGTCGACTCCGTCTCCATCCCCGCGATCGACCTGGATGGCTCGACGCAGGCCGCGGTCGACCGCCTCTTCACCACCCAGCAGGACATCAAGCGCGCGCAGAACGAGCAGCGTCGCGCCGAGATCGACGCCGAGACCACCAAGCTGCGCGAGGCCGAGGGTGCGCTGACGCCTGCGGCGAACCAGCGCTACTGCCTGGAGATCGTCAACAGCTGGGACGTCGCGGCCAACGGCCCGCTGCCGGCCACCTTCAACTGCGCGATGACCGGCACCGGCGAGCAGCCGTCGATCATCGTCGATGGCGGGCAGGGGTCCGAGGACAGCCCGTCGCCGGCCCCGTCGGCGCCGTCCTCGGGGGGCGACGAGGACTGATCCCCCGGCGGCGGGTGGTCCCGGGGTCGCCTCGGGCCCGCCCGGCGCCCGGGTGCCCGGTGGACGACAATGAGGGTATGAGGCAGGTCGAGATCGAGCAGAAGTTCGACATCCCGGCGGACGCACCGCTGCCGGCGCTGGGTGGGCTGGTCGAGATCGGCCCGGCCCGGGAGCACCGGATGCGCGCCGTCTACCTCGACACCCAGGACCTGCTCCTGGTCCGCAGCAGGATCACCCTGCGTCGGCGCGAGGGCGGGGGCGACGAGGGCTGGCATCTCAAGCTCCCGCGGCCGGACGGCTCGCGGCTGGAGATCCATGCTCCGCTCGGCGACGGCCCGGGGCGCACACGCGTGCCGGAAGGGCACCTGGCGGAGGTCGTGGAGGCGCTGGGCCCGGCCTGGCCCTCGGTCCCGGCCAGCACGCTCCTGCCGGCGGCGGTGCTGAGCACCCGCCGCTACGAGGTCGACCTGCTCGACGAGGCCACCGGCGAGGTGCTGGCCCAGCTGTGCGACGACACCGTCACCGCCCTGCCCGCGGGGAAGACCTGGCGGGAGATCGAGGTGGAGCTGGTCGGGGGTGATGAAGACCTGCTGGCCAGCATCACCGAGGCCTTCCAGGCGCAGGGTCTGACGCCGGCCGCCGCGCCGTCCAAGCTGGCGAGGGCGGTCGGGGACCGTCCGGAGCGGGCGGCCGCCGGGCTCGCGCCCGAGGTCGACGGTCCGGCCCGGGACGTCCTGCACGCCTACCTGGCCGAGCAGGTGGCCGGGATCCTCGGTCGGGAGGCCGACGTCCGGGTGGATGTGCCGGACGCGGTGCACAAGTCGCGGGTCGCGACGCGTCGCCTGCGCAGCGCCCTGCGCACCTTCCGACGATTGCTGGACCGGGAGATCACCGACCCCCTGCGCGACGAGGTCAAGTGGTATGCCGCGGTCCTCGGGGAGCCCCGCGACGCCGAGGTCATGAAGGAGCACATCACCGGCCTGCTGGACGACCTCGACGCCGACCAGGTCGTCGGCCCGGTGCGTGATCGGGTCAAGGGCGAGCTGGACCGCCGGCATGCGGAGGCCCACGCCGCGCTGGTGGAGGTGATGGACTCCGAGCGCTACCTGGCCCTGACCGACCGGCTGGTCGACCTCCTGGCCGAGCCGCCGTGGCGGGGACGGGCGGACAAGAAGGCCGAGCAGGTGCTCCCCGACCTGGTGGCCAAGGCCATCGACCGGGCCCGGCGGGACTGGGACGCCGCGCAGGAGGCCGAGGGCGAGGAGCGTTTGCACCTGCTCCACGAGACCCGCAAGCGGGCCAAGGCGGTGCGCTATGCGGCCGAGGCGCTGGCCCCGACGTTCGGCGCCGAGGCCCAGGACGCGGCCGAGACGTGGGAGCAGGTCACCGAGGCCCTGGGGGCCCTGCAGGACTCGGTGGTGGCCGCGGCCTGGATCACCGACCTGTCCCGGGTGGCGCAGGAGGCCGGCGAGCCGACCTTCACCTATGGCGTGCTCGTGGGGGAGGAGTCGACCGGTGGGCAGCTTGCGGCCGAGGACGGTGAGCTCATCGTCGAGGCGGCGCTGGACCACCCCTGGCCCTGACGCTGGACCCCTCGCCCAGCGCCCGCTCGAACTGCGCCAGGACCTCCTCGCCGAAGAGCACGAAGCGCACCTCCTCGACGCCCTGGACAGCCTCCGCCGCGGCCCGCACCGTGGACACCGCCACGTCGGCGACCTGCCCGGCGTCCCAGCCGTAGATCCCTGCGCTGATCGCCGGGAAGGCCACCGAGCGCGCCCCGACCTGCTCGGCCACCTGGAGGCTGCGCCGGAAACATGAGGCGAGCAGCTCGGGGTCGGTCTGGCCGCGGTGCCGGTTCGGACCGACCGTGTGGATCACCCAGCGGGCCGGAAGCTCCCCGGCGCCGGTGGCGACGGCCTCACCCACGGGCAGCCCGTCGTGCCAGCGTGCGGCCCGGACCCGGCGGCACTCCTCCAGCAGTGCCGGACCGGCCGCCCGGTGGATCGCCCCGTCGACCCCACCGCCCCCCATCAGCGTGGAGTTGGCCGCGTTGACGATCGCGTCAACCCGTTCGGCGGTGATGTCTCCCAGGTGGCACGTGAGCTCCATACCCCCACCGTGGCAGAGCGGAGGCCCGCCAGCACCTGCTGGCGGGCCTCCGGGCACTCCTTCGACCGCGACGTCGGGCGTCAGCAGTCCTTGGGCTTGCCGGACCTGCCGGCGGAGCACGTGTCGTTGATGAGCGAGGTGTGGTAGGCGAACTCGCCGACCAGGGCCGCGACGGCGCGGGCGGAGTGGGTCAGCGAGGTCAGCGAGACGTTGTCCAGGTCGTCCTGGGCGGTGTGGTAGTTGCTGTCGTAGTAGGACAGCAGCCCGGTCGCAGGGATGCCGGCCGCCACGAACGGCGCGTAGTCGGAGTTGTTGCCGTTGCCCGCCGGACCGGTCGGGTGCTCGTCCGCCTCCAGCTGGTCGATGAGCAGCCGCTCGGCACCGAGGCTGAAGTCGCCCTGGAGGACCCCGAGGGTGTTCTGGTGGTCCTGGGGCGCGACCATGTCGAGGTTGACGTAGATCGCGATGGCGTCGCGCTCGGCCTGGCTCAGCTCGGAGACGTAGTGGTCGGCACCGAGCAGCCCGATCTCCTCGGCGCCCCAGAAGGCGAAGCGGACCGTGTTGTTGACCTTGTTGACCGGCGCGAGACGCTTGGCGATCTCGAGGGTGGCGGCGGCGCCGGAGGCGTTGTCGTTCATGCCCGGGCCCTCCGGCACACCGTCGAGGTGGGCGCCGACCATGACGACATTGTCGTCGCGGCCGGTCGCGGTCTCCGCCAGGACGTTGACGGTGGTGCGCTGCTCGACGAGCTGCTCCAGGTCGAGGTCGACGGTCACCGGACCGTCGGCGAGCTGGGCGACCAGCTCCTGGCCGAGCTCGCCGCTGACGCCGAGGGTGGCGATGTAGTCGTCGCTGGGGGCGCCGAGCGTGCCGTTGATGGCGCCGTCGGTGTTGTTGTAGATGATCACGGCCTCGGCGCCGACGGCCGCGGCGGCCAGGCTCTTCTCGGCGAAGGGGCAGTCGCCGCGGCTGACGAGGGCGATCTGGCCGGTCAGGTCGGCCCCGCCGTAGGCGTCGGCGGTGCACCCTAGAGGGTCGCCGGACGGCGCCGCGAGCTCGGCCTCGTCAGCCTGGCCGGAGGGGGAGTAGGTGAAGACGGTGCTCTCCAGGTCGCGCTCGACCGGGGAGGTCTGGCGCAGCTCCTGGCGCAGCGTCTCGGTATAGGTGAACTCGAACTCCTGCAGCTCGACGTCGTAGCCGGCCGCCTCGAGCTCGCCGACGACGTAGTCGACGCTCGCGTCATAACCGGGGGTGCCGGCGGCGCGGTTGCCGCCGTTGTCCTCGGCCGCCGCGTAGAAGGCCTCCATGTGGCCCCACAGGCTGTCGGCGTCGATCGCGGCGACGAGCTTGTCGGGGTTGTTGGGGTTGGGGGCGGCCAGGGCCGGGATGGCGGCCGTGGTCAGCAGCGTGCTCGCGGCGAGCAGGGACAGCGACCGCGTGGTGGGGGTGCGCATGGGGACTCCTTCGTCGACGGGGGGACCTCGCGACGGTAGGCCGGTGAGGGGAGCCCGGTCCACGGACCTGTCAAAACCTGACCAGATGGTTGCCTTCTCGTGACCTTCGGCGAGGCCTTGCGGGCGACCGGCGCACGGGCGGGAGAAGGTCTGCGGCAGAATCGGCGCACGTGTGCGCCACCGCGGCGCCCGCCGGCCCGGATCTGAGGAGGTATGCGGTGACGCTCGCCTTCGTCGTCACGCTGCTCGCGGGTCTGTCCACGCTCGTGGGTGGATGGCTGGGGACGCACACCCGCGTGCTGCGCCGCGACGTCCTGGCCGCCTCGCTCGCCTTCGCGGCCAGCATCATGATCACCATCTCGGTGGTGGAGATCGCGCCCAGCGCCATCATGTCGCTCTCGGAGGTGCTCGGGCCCGGCACGGCCCTGGCCTGGGTCGGGGCGGCGATGGTCGTGGGTGTGCTCAGCGTGATCGCCATCGACAAGGTGATCCCCCACCACGTCAACCCGGCCGAGATCGGTGGAGGGGAGCAGTTGGACCGCATCAACGCCGGTGAGGTCGACGCCCGGCTCCTGCGCAGCGGTCTTCTGCTCGCCGCGGTCGTCGGCCTGCACAACCTGCCAGAGGGCCTGGCCACCTTCGTCTCCACGCTCAAGGAGCCCAGCGGCGGCATCACGCTCGCGGTGGCGATCGCGATCCACAACGTGCCTGAGGGCCTGGCGGTCGCGGCCCCGATCTACGCGGCGACGCGCAGCAAGTTCCAGGCGGTCTTCTGGGCGACCCTGTCCGGGCTGGCCGAGCCGGTGGGTGCCTTCGTTGGCTATCTCCTGCTCCACGCCCTGCTGCTCGAGGAGTGGCTGGTCATCTCCCTGGCCCTGGTCGCCGGGATGATGCTCGCGGTCAGCTTCCTGGAGATGCTGCCCGCGGCCCGGCGCTACCAGACCCACTACTCCCAGACCCTGGTCGGCTTCTTCCTCGGCGCCGTCGTCATGGTGCTCTCCCTCCAGATGCTCACCCTCTGAGCCCGGGACGGTGGGCCCGACCCGCGCGGCGTGTGGTTGACCGGCGACACGGGCCAGGGCGCGAAGCTCCGCTCGAACCGTCAGCCCCTTAGCTTAGAACTGGCCATTGACACAACTGGGAACTGGGCATCGCCTAACCTTGGCCTCAACCGGTCAACTGAAGACAAAGGCGGTGCTCAGGTGCGGGCTCGACGGCTGGCATTGTTCTCGATCATCACAGTGCTATTAACCAGCTGCAGCTCCGAAGGCGAAAAGCCTCTAGCCGCATGGACCCCGACGGCGACGGCTACACCAGCCCCGACAGAGTCGGAGGAGGAACTGCCCACCACTGAAGAGCCGGTCGAGGAGGCCCCCACCACTACAGACCCGCCCGAGGCCGCCACCACGCCTCCAGCAGAGGAGGAAACGGCTTCGCCCTACAGCGAAGCTGACGTTTCCGTATGTGGCGAGATCCTCACCCTGCGTCGAGCGAGTGTCCACTCGGTCGGCCGGAAGGCATACACGCTTATCCGCCAGGCGGATGATTCCACGCTGCAGGACCGGCTGGACGCAGCCGCGGCGGGTAGAAAGCACGACGTAGCGAGCCTGATCGAATACTGCGACCAAGTCTCGCCGTCTTCGTCTGTAGTTGCCGCAGAGACCCGATCCGCAAGCCCTCGTGCGTCAAGACCGACCTCCATGGCCAGGGCCGCGGGGCTGAATGACTGCGACGCCCCCTGGTCAACCACCGATCATGTGGGCAACAAGTTCACCGTGACTTTGTGCGGAACGGCTGATGGCCAGGCGGTGAGCCTCTACCGCTACGCCAGCTCCCAGTACCAGGGGATGCTTCGGGAGTACGTGGACACCACGCACGTGACTCCCACGTGGGCTGTAGCGGCCTCATCCTCCGCGCTGCTGAACCAGGTCGTGGCTAACCTGCGCTCGTCAGGATGGACTGGATAGTCCCCGCCACGATGCCAAGCGCCCTCGAAAAAGACTCAGATGTGCACGGCACCGTTCTTCCGATTCACATCTGAGGCGTCGCCTAGTCACGCGCTGGGGACGACTCCACTCTTTTGGGCAGCTGTCGGGACGGCTAACGCGTCGCAGACTCCCGCCACGAGCTCGGCCATCTGTCGCGCGGCCTCATCTGCCTCGACGGCGAGCGGGGCAAGTACCGCCTGGCACCATCCCCGGTGGTTGAAGGCACGGACCAGATGGCAAGCACCCGCCTCGGGGGGCAGACCGAAGTCTGCAACAGCTGCGGGGAGGCCAAGACAGCGATCACGAATCCTGATCTGGTCGGCAGGACAGACATCGCAGAGATGATGTCCGGGATGACGGTGAGGTTCTTCGACAAGGACGGCCCCATCACAATCACACCCAACTCGGGAACCTTCCCCTACGGCATTCGACTTGCCTGCGCCTGCGTCTTCCCACTCGAGCTGGACTTCGAGCCCCCGCTCGGAGTGGAACTTCCCTGCCCCCAGCACGATGACCAGCCCTTCGAGGTGCTCATTGCGGAACGGCTAGACCTCCCGTAGCAGAAGTCCTCCTATCAGGTCCGAGGATCGGATATCTTCCCCGATACCCGCCGCAGTGGAGTCCACCAGAGTGGTGTACGACGGCACCCGGTGAGCGTGTCCTGCACAGGTAGGCGCGGCCACCGGTGTGATCCTTCGAGTGAACCTTCCACAGCACTCTCGAAGAGGAGCACCACCGATGACCGCTTCCCCCATTATCGACCCTGAGCAGTTCCTGCACGAGGAGCTCGCGCAGGCGAGCCCGGACCTGATGCGTCACCTGCTGCAAACCTTTATCAACAGCCTGCTGTCCGCGCAGGCCGATGCCGTGTGCGGCGCGGACTACGGCACCCGCACGGCCGAGCGCACGAACCGGCGCAACGGGTACCGGCACCGGGACCTGGACACTCGCGTCGGCACCCTGGACGTGGCGATCCCCAAGCTGCGCGAGGGGACGTTCTTCCCCGAGTGGCTGCTGGAGCGGCGTAAGCGGGCCGAGGCCGCGCTGACCACGGTGGTGGCGACCTGCTACCTGCTCGGGGTCTCCACCCGGCGCATGGACAAGCTGGTGACGGCGCTGGGCATCACCGGCCTGTCCAAGTCCCAGGTCTCGGTGATGGCGACCGAGCTGGACGAGCAGGTGGAGTCCTTCCGCACCCGCCCCCTGGACGAAGGGCCCTACACCTTCGTGGCCGTCGACGCCCTGGTGCTCAAGGTCCGCGAGGGCGGGCGCGTGGTCAAGGTGTCCGCCCTGGTCGCGACCGGCGTCAACACCGAGGGCTACCGGGAAATCCTGGGCCTACAGGTCGCCACCGGCGAGACCACCGCCTCCTGGCTGGCGTTCTTCCGCGACCTGGTCGCCCGCGGCCTCACCAGTGCCGGGCCGGTCGGGCTGGTCACCTCCGACGCCCACGCCGGCCTCGTGGAGGCCATCGGTGCCACCCTGCCCGGGACCGCGTGGCAGCGGTGCCGCACCCACTACGCCGCCAACCTCATGTCCGCGACCCCCAAGTCCTCATGGCCGTGGGTCAAGACGCTGCTGCACTCGGTGTACGACCAACCCGACGCCGAGGCCGTGCACGCCCAGTTCGACCGCGTCATCGACACGCTCACCGACAAGCTGCCCGCTGTCGCCGAACACCTCGAGAGCGCCCGGGCCGACATCCTGGCCTTCACCACCTTCCCCAAGGAGGTCTGGCGCCAGATCTGGTCCAACAACCCCCAGGAACGGCTCAACCGCGAGATCCGCAGGCGCACCGACGTCGTCGGCATCTTCCCCCACCGCGAGGCCCTCACCCGCCTCGTCGGAGCCGTCCTGGCCGAGCAGCACGACGCCTGGACCGAGCAACGACGCTACATCGGACTGGACGCCCTCACTCGGTGCCGACACGCCCTGATCCCCACCACCACCGACCCCGAGGAGATCACTGCTACCGTTCCCGCACTGACGCCCTGATCAACCCCATCGAGGGATCACCGTCGAACACCACTCCACTGGACTTGACC
>NZ_JBQGWG010000020.1:0-60467 GCF_052073805.1 Ornithinimicrobium panacihumi
AGATGGACGGTCCCGCGGTCGTGGCCGCCTACCAGGACCTGTACCAGGTCGAACGGTCCTTCCGGATGGTCAAGTCCGACCTGCGCGCCCGACCGATCTTCCACCAGCTGCGCGACTCGATCGAGGCGCACCTGACCATCGTCTTCGCCGCCCTGGCGATCTCCCGCGAAGCCCAGCAGCGCACCGGTGCCTCGATCAAGAAGATCCTCAACACCCTCCGGCCCCTGCGCACGGCAACCATCACCGTCGGCGGCCACCAGATCACCGCCGAGCCCGAGCTTCCCGACGAGGCCCGCGAACTCCTGAACTACCTCAACCCCGGGGTGTAACTAAGGCGTCACAACTCAGGTCGGAGCCGGCGATCATCTCCCGCAGCCGCTCCACCAGCTCGGCCCTGACCTGCGCGTCGCGGGCGGCGGCGTCGGGGTTGTGGGCGATCACGAACCGTTCGTGCTCGCTGATCCGCACCTCCTTGACCCGCAGGTTGCCGGCGACGTCCTTGTACCGGCCCGGACGGGCCAGGGCCGCGGTGGCCTCGGCCGAGCCCGAGCGCAGCTTCTCGCCCAGGATGTAACCCCCGCCGGCGCGTTGCAGGTAGCGGCGGTTCTGCGCGGAGGTGAAGCCGCGGTCGGCGACCCACACGATCCGGGACAGGTTCCAGTCACGCATGTCGTCCTTGACCTGACGGATCAGCGCCGAGTCGGCCGTGCTGCCCGGCCAGGACCAGACCCGGACCGGGATCCCAACTCGCCGAGACGGTCGGATTCCGGCCCGGATCCCACCCGATCGACTACTGGCGACACGCCTAGGCCGCGGTTCAGCACCATGCCTCGCGTCTGGCAACGCACCGTTCCACGCTGAGGTCGCCTACGCTCATCCGACCTTGCCGCCACCCGCCAGGGCTGGAAGCGAAGTGGTTGCGACAACGAGCAGGGCCCTGATTGACGGGACGAGCACGCCGGGTGGGCGTGCTCACGCGGGCAGCGGGGCGGGTGCCTCGGGTCCGACGTACCTCGCGGCTGGCCGGAAGATCTTCGTGTCCTGGGCCTGCTCCAGGATGTGGGCGCCCCAGCCGACGACGCGGGCGGTGGCGAAGGTTGGCGTGAACATCTCCCTCGGGATGCCGCACAGCTCCATCACGACGCCGGCGTAGTACTCGACGTTGGTGTGCAGCTCGCGACCCGGCTTGAGCTCGGCCAGCGCGGCGATCACCTCCTGCTCCACCGTGACCGCCAGGTCCACCAGCTCCCCGCCCATCTCCTGGGCGATCTCGCGCAGCATCGCGGCACGGGGGTCCATCACGGTGTACACCGCGTGGCCGAACCCCATGATTCGCTCGCCACCGGCCACCTTCTCGCGCACCCAGTCGCGGGCACGGTCAGCGCTGCCGATCTCGTCGAGGGAGTCCAGCGCGCGGTCCGGAGCACCGCCGTGCAGGGGTCCGGCGAAGGTGCCGATCGCGGCGCAGACCGCCGAGGCCACGTCAGCCCCGGAGGAGGTGACCACCCGGGCGGCGAAGGTCGAGGCGCTGAAGCCGTGGTCGATCGTCGAGGTCAGGTATGCCGTGATGGCGCGGGTCTGCTCCGGCGTCGGTTCGGAACCGGTGAGCATCCACAGCCAGCTGCCTGCGGCGCCGAGCTCGGCCCTGGCGGGGAGCGGCTGCTCACCCTGCCGCAGGCGGTGCAGTGCTGCCTGGATCACCGGCACCGCCCCGACCAGCCGGACCACGTCGGAGCGCACCTGGTCGGCGCCCGCCCCGTACGTCGGCCCGAAGCCCTCCACGGCCCCCAGGTGCGAGACCGCGGTGCGCAGACGGGCCAGGGCCGCCCGGTCCGGGCCCGAGCGCGCGATCTGCGGAAGGACGTCGAGCAGGCTCTTCGGCAGCACGGCCGCTTCGGCGAGCCGGTCCTGCAGGTCGGCCGACTGTTGCGGGCTCGGCAGGAACCCCTCGAGCATGAGGTGGCAGACGTCCTCGAAGGTTCGGGTGCGGGCCAGGTCGACCGCTGAGTACTCCCGGAAGTGGTAGAACCCCTCACGGCCGCGGACATCTCCGGTGGTGGTGTCGGCCACGACGACGCCCTTGAGACCGGGCGGGGCGATCAATGCGCTGTTCTGGGTCTGGTCCATGCCGCGAGCGTGACCTAGCATTGATCCTCATGTCAACGTTGATTGAGTCAATGTGAGGACCGGAGAGCTGACGACCGCGCAGGTCGCCGAATACCTGGGTGTCAAGGTGCAGACCGTCTACGCCTACGTCAGCCGTGGCGTGCTCGCTCCGGTGCGCAAGGAGCCCGGCACCGGCAGCCTGTTCGCGGTGGACGAGGTCCGGGCGCTGCTGGGCGGAGGCAGGTCTGGGCGGCGCACGCGCCGGCCTGCTGCCAGTGACGACGTGCGCACCTCGATCACCGCGGTCAACGCCGGAGGCCTCGCCTACCGTGGTCACGACATCGCTGAACTGGCCGGGCACTGGTCGTTCGAGCAGGTCAGAGCGCTGCTGGTCACCGGTGACGGGGTAGCGTCCCCGGCCGCCTCGCTGGCCGATGAGGCCTGGCCCGACAGTGGAGCGCGAGATGCCCTAGGGCGTGTCATGGCCGCCCTCCCGGTGCGCACTACCGCGCTCGACCGGTTCAAGCACGCCGTGCTGGTCGCCGGGGCCACCGACCCCGGCCGCCACGACCGCAGCCCGGCGGCGGTCACCCGGGCGGGGAAACGGGCCCTGGCCCACATGGTGCTCGCCGTAGCTGGCGGGCGCGGGGTCGAGCAGGGGGCGCCCGCGGGGGGAATCTCCGTCGACCGTGCCGACCACGGCGTCGCGGCCACGCTGACCGCATACCTGCCTGGCTGCCCCGTCGAGCTCATCGACGCCGCGCTCGTCCTCCTGGCCGATCACGACCTCGCGGTCTCTACGACCGCCGTGCGGGTGGCCGTCTCCTCCGGGGCGGACACCTACAGCGCCCTGCTCGCGGGCCTGGCGGCAGCCGACAGCCCCCTGCACGTCGCCGCGTCGCTGCGGGTGGTGGACTGGCTGGCCGGCGCCGTCCACGACCCGCAATCTGCCCTGGATGAGGCGCTGGCCAGCGGGCCCCTACCGGGGTTCGGGCATGTCATGTACACCGAGCAGGACCCGCGTGCCCAACTGCTGCTGGAGCTGTTGGCCCCCTATGCCCGGGACGGAGCGCTGTCGGCTCTCCGGCTGATCGAGCGCGAGCTGCTGCAGCGCCGGGGCTGGGTGCTGAACATCGACGCTGCGCTGGCCCTCATGGTGCACTGCTTCGACCTGCCCCGTGATGCGGGGACCGTGGTCTTCGCCTGTGCACGCACGGCAGGGTGGACCGCGCACGCACTGGAGGAGCTGGCCGAGCCGGGAATGCGCTTCCGGCTCCGTGGGGTCTACGAAGGGCCAAGACGCTCGTAGACGACCCCGCTTCGATGCCGACCTCGCCCACCTGGGCCCAGGCAGACCGTCGACCGCAACATCAGCTGGGCACGCATCGGCGTCGCTCTCGGCATGACCCGTGATCACCCTGGGAGGGATTCTTCCTTCGGAAGGCCCGGATCTGCCGCCGTCAGGTGCGTCCGAATCGCTGTTGTGCTGCTTGCTTGGTGATGTCCAGTGCGGCTCCGATGATGCTCCAGGAGTCGCCCGCGTCGCGAGCGGCACGGACAGCGGCGTGCAGTTCCTGCTCGGCTGTGACGAGGTCCGCGCGGGCCTGGATGATCCGGCGGAAGTGTGCGGCGTCCCGAGCGGGGTGGGTGCGGGCTGCCACCTGGTCCAGACCGGTCGTGTCGTTGTCGTTCGTGGTCGTGATCCTCATGCTTGTCACCTCATCTCAGGTAGTCGTAGAACTTCGTTCGCAGCCGGTCGGCGTGGATCACCCGTGTCGGCCGCCCTGCGGGGACGGCGACCAGCTCCAGGAGCGCGCCGCTGCGATCCGGCCCGATCACCAGGAGCCGGTCCTGCCCGTCGTACTCGTACTCGACCAGCCGCATGGCGTGAGCCCAGGCGTGCTGGATGTCCTCCTCAGGGATGCCGTGCCTGTGGGCCGAGGCACGGATCTCCATACGTCAATACTACGTTGACCAACCGCCGGTCGTCAAGAATCGATTGACGTCCCCAGCGGGGGCGCGGGACGATGCCGGATGAGCATCTCCCAGACCTCACCTCCCGCCCTCCCGACCGCCATAGGCAGCGGCCAGGACCCGCTGCGCCGGGCCGTCGCGGCCCATCTGGCCCGGTACACCGGCGCCACCCGGGTCCATACCGATTCCGACCTGCGGGCCTTCCTGACCTGGTGCCTGCAGCGGCAGCTCGATCCGCTGTCCGCGACGCGCGTCCACGTGGAGCTGTACATCCGGTGGATGCAAGAGGTCCGGCGCTACGCGCCGGCGACCATCTCCCGGCGCGTGTCGGTCGTGGCCGGGTTCTACCGGACCGCGGTGATCGACGGTCTGCTGCCTGCGTCTCCGGCCGAGCACGTGCGCCGTCCGCACGTGCCCCCGGAGTCGCCGACACTACGTCTGTCCCACCTGCAGTTCGAGGCCATGCTGCATACGGCCCGCACCAGTGACAACATCAACGACTTCGCCCTCGTCGTCCTGCTCGGGCTACTGGGCCTGCGGATATTCGAGGCCTGCGGCGCCAATGTCGAGGACCTGCGCGAGGAGCACGGCCACCGCGTCCTGAAAGTCCGCGGCAAGGGCGGCAAGGTCGTGCTCGTGCCCCTGCCACCAGCCGCTCAGCGAGCCCTGGAGCGATCGATCGACAACCGCACCACCGGGCCCGTCCTACTCAACCGGCGAGGAGTCCGGATGGACAGGCACGCGGCCACCGCCGACGCCACCCAGTGGAACAACATGCTCCTCACGATGTGGACCCTGACCTGGAGCATTGCCGTCGTGTTCGGGATCGCCGTGGGGGCCTCGGGCGATCCGCCCGAATGGTTGGGAAGCGTGCTCGTGACCCTGCTCTCGATCAACCTGCCCCTTACGCTCCTCCTCATCCTGGCGGCACCCAAGGAGTCCCCGCCCCCTAAAGGGGCGGCTCAGTGACGACCGTTTTCGAGCGCCGCCCTCCGCCGCTCGAAATCCCGGGCCGGAACCTCAGTAGCCCCTCGAACACCGCCGACTTTCAATCAGGGTTTGCGGTGCATAAGGGCTGATTGGGGTGACGTCCGCCTCGCCAGTCTCGGCACGGCCCGTCCTCGCGATCGGCGGCGGGGTCGGACGCTACGCGACCACAGCGGCAGTACAGGACGTTGATCTAGCGCCGCCGGCCACGAGGTCTACGGTCATCTCGACTGACAAATCGGTGGCCTGCTCGGGGGCAAATCGCAGACGATGTGGTGATGGACCTCCCTGACTTCGTTCGATCGGGCAATCAAGCTGTGGACCCCGAGCTGTACGACATCGAGAACGAGGCTATCGACCGCTCTGGACACGTGTGGGATGAACTAGAACGCCTTGCCCCTTGGACGGGACGGGTTCTGCTCGATCTGGGCTGCGGCTCAGGGTTCTGGCTGCCTCGCTACCAGGACGCGGCCAAGGTGATCGGTGTTGAGCCCGATACCTCGCTTCTACACATCGCCCAAGGGCGGACCGGGAAGGCACAGGTACTGCACGGCTCCGCGGAGCACATCCCGCTGCCTGACGACGCGGTCGACGTTGTGCACGCCCGGTTCGCCTACTTCTTCCCCACCGTCGACTTCGACCCGACCCCCGGTCTTCTAGAGGTTGGCCGGGTCCTCCGGCCGGGCGGCACGCTCGTGGTAATCGACAATGACACCGAGGAGGGCGAGTTCGCTGACCTGCTGAAGGCAAGTTCATGGGCGACCAGCCAGGGGCAGGACATCTACGCCCGAGACTGGTGGAGGAGCAAGGGAGCGCGGACGACCACGGTAATGAGCTCCTGGGAGTTCGACTCGCGTGGTGATCTGGAAGCCGTCCTCCGCCTGGAGTTCCCCGAGGGTGTAGCTGGCGACTGGCTCGAGACGCACCCGGACCGCAATCACCTCAGTTACGGGTACCTCCTCCACAGTTGGTACCAAGGCTGAGCAGCGCCGGAGCGGCTCGTGGCATGGTCGGACGCCACGCGCCGCGCGGCATGTCCGGATGCTCCGGTCGGCCGCGCCTCACCCGCCGTTGTCAACCCAGGGTTGACGCATCGTGGATCGCGGTCTACGCTCGAACGGTGCGGTTGACGGACTCAGCGTTCAGGCATGGGATCGCTGAAGCTGACATTCTGCACGCGTTCAGGAACGCGGTTCGACTCGTGGAGATCGAGCAGTACGGCGAGGAGCGACTCATCGTCATCGGGCCAGACCGGGCTGGCAACTGGCTGGAACTGGTCGCTATGCCAGCCCACGATAGCCCACGATGCGGACCGGATCATCCATGCCGACCGACTGCGACCGAAGTTCTACGAGTTCCTGAAGTGAGGTGACCTCCATGGCAACGACGAACATCAACGACATCGAGAAGGTGCTGGACGAGCTCGACCCGGCGACCGTCCAAGCTCGCGACGCCGTTCACTTCCGCCGGATCATCGCGGCGAAGGAAGGGATGGCTCAGGCCGAGCACGAACTGCACGACGCCGTTCACGCGGCACGCGAAGCCGGCGACTCCTGGTTGAGCATCGGTCTAGCGCTCGGCGTCACGAAGCAGGCCGCACAGAAACGCTTCGGCCGCTGATCACATGCCGCATCGCGGCAAATGCGGATGGTGGGTCGTCAACCTTACTCGGCCCACGACTGGACAGTCTGGGCTCGTTGTCTCCATACCCCGGCTGCTGGCCCCAGGGGTTCCCACCGCATGGTGAAGTCCTCGAGTTCTGCGCATCGACGCACCATTTCGGTTTGCCGAACATTCCATGGGGGAGTAGCGCCGTAGGCGCGGAAGAACGCGTCGAGATGGCGGCACGGCGTCAGGGTTGCTGGGGCCGAGCAGCTGGGAGTCCAGTGCGTGAAGTTCGCGTAGGACTCGCCCGCACTCCCGTAGAACAGCAGCCTGGGACAGCGAGGCTGAGTCGGTGCTATTGAGGAGGTCCTGTCCGTGTTCACCGTGGACAAAGGGGCTCTCCTGTCGCTTCCGTGGGTCATTTTCGTCCCGGGAGGGCAGGTTTGTGACCGCCGAGGCTGAGCATGGCCAGTTGCCGCGGGGCGCGCGCGTACATTGCATGGCCCGGGGCAGCAGGGCGGATCGTGCAAGGATGGCCAGAGACGCTGTGCAGTCTTCCCTGCATCTCGACATGGAGTCAGCTGTCGAGATGCAGCGAACTCCGCACAAACGTCACGTATATGCGGCAATAGGCGGGCGTGATGATTCCTATAACTAATGTCGAGATGCACTCAAGATTGGAAGAACGCTGGTTGATGATTCCAGGAACTAGTCGACATGATGCAGTTCAGGCGAGTTGCGAACACGATGTTATGGACGTCAGCCCCGGGGGTGGCTGTCGAGATGCACTCAATCTTGTAGAACGACTGATGGTTCCAAGAATCAGCCGACGTTATGCATCCCGCGCGTTTCGGCAACTTGTTGTCGAGGTGCACTCAATCTTGTAAGACGAAGACTGGCACTCGATTCTAGAAATCACTCCCTCACCGGTCGCAGGTCCCCCCGATGAGGGGTTACCAGGTGGCTCCCTCGCAGCAGCTGTGGTCGCTGGACTCGACCCGCAGGGTGGCGTGAGCGATGCCGAAGCGGGCACAGAAGACCTCGGGTCGCGGCGGTCAGGACAGCCTGGAGTGTTGGCCTCGCCGGCGGTGGTCAGGTGCGCGGAGGCGACGTCCATCCCGGAGGATCGTCAGCAGTCGCGCCGACTTCGGAAGGCCCAGGGGGCTACCACCCGGCCGCACGACGTCCCGCTGGTGATGATCGGCACCGCCGATGCTGTGGTTCGGCTGGGCCGGGTTCAACGGCGGCGCCGAGGGATCGGTCGATCACCGACTCATCGACGTCGGCGACCTTGTCGACCAGCTCACCGGCGCAGTCGGCGGACCTGCCCCACCGAGGGAGTTTAGCTGGGTTCGGCCTGGAACTTCTCCGGACTCCGCCCGGAGGAACGATCTGCCGGGACTTGATGCAGGTCAAGGAACCCAGGGGCGGGTCTTCGTAGTGTCTAGGTATAGCCCTCGAGGACTGGGGGCCACAGACCACCGGAGACCGGGGACGAACAGGGCTCCACGACGAGAGGAAATCACCTTGAGCGCCACCACCACCAACATCACGACCATCCTGCGGGCCCAGGGCTTCTCCTGCCCCAGCTGCGTGGCCAAGATCGAGAAGCAGGTCGGTCGCCTCACGGGCGTGGAGTCGGTGAAGGTCCACTTCGCCTCCGCCCGCATCGAGGTCGTGCACGACCCGGCCGTGGCCAGCACCGACGACCTGGTCGCCGCCGTCGCCAAGGCCGGCTACACCGCGCGGCCCGCCGCCTTCTGACGAGCCGCCGCCTCAGGCCGGCCCACCACTGACCCGGGCCCCGAGCGCACGGCATACCCACCCTGAGTTTGAAGAGGAAGAGGAAGACATGAACAAGGCCCAGGCATGGCTGCAGGGTCGCTGGACCGTGCCCCTGATCTCCGGCCTGCTGATCCTGGCCTCGCTCGCAGCGGGCCAGCTCCTGGACGCCGCGGTCTGGGTCGACGCCCTGATGGTCGCGGCGGCGGTCGTCGCCGGCACCCCCGTGGTGATCAAGGCGTGGAACGCGCTGACCGCCAAGGTCATCGGCATCGACCTGCTGGTTTCGGTCGCCGCCATCGGCGCGGTCATCATCGGCGAGTACTGGGAGGCCGCCGCGGTGACCTTCCTGTTCGCCATCGGCCACGCGCTCGAGGACGCCACCCTCAACAAGACCCGGTCGGCGCTGGCCGAGCTGGTCGCGGTGGCGCCCGACGTGGCGATCGTGCTGAGAGACGGCGAGCAGGTCGAGGTCGCGGCCCACGAGGTCGTCCAGGGCGAGACCGTCCTGGTCAAGAACGGCTCAAAGGTCCCGGTCGACGGCTTGGTCATCGGCGGCACCGGCGCGCTCGACGAGGCGTCGATCACCGGCGAGTCCATCCCGGTCGAGAAGATGACCGGCGACCAGGTGTTCGCCGGCACCATCTCCACCGGCGGGTTCCTGCAGGTCGAGGCGACCGGTGTCGGGGCCGACACCACCCTGGCCCGGATCATCCACCGGGTCGAGGAGGCCCAGGACGCCAAGGCCAAGACGCAGAAGTTCATGGACCGCTTCTCGGCCTGGTACACCCCCGCGATCATCGTCCTGGCGATCCTGGTCGGCCTGTTCACCCAGGACGTCGTCCTGGCCCTGACCCTGCTGGTCATCGCCTGCCCCGGCGCCCTGGTCATCTCGATCCCGGTCTCGATCGTGGCCGGCATCGGCCGCGGTGCCAAGGACGGCATCCTGATCAAGGGCGGCGAGTTCCTGGAGACCTCCGCCAAGATCGACGCCGTCGCGCTGGACAAGACCGGCACGCTCACCCAGGGCCGCCCCCAGCTGACCGACGTGGTCGCCCTCTACCCCGACCTCGGTCCGGACCACCCGGTGATGGACGAGGACGAGGTGCTGCGGATGGCAGCCCGCGCCGAGGCCGGCTCCGAGCACCCGCTCGCCCGCCCCATCGTCGAGGCCGCCCAGGACCGGTTGCCCGGCTTCGTCGCAGGCCTGCCCGAGCACACCGAACCCGTGCCCGGCAAGGGCATCGTGGCCTCGCTCGACGGCCACCGCATCGCGGTGGGCAACCTGGCACTGCTCCAGGCGGAGCAGCTCGCGGGCAGCAGGGACCACGGCAGGGTCGCCGAGGTCGTGGCCGACCTCGCCGCGAAGGGACGCACACCGATGGTCGTCGCCTGCGACGGTCGCCCCGTCGGCGTGGTCGCGGTCGCCGACACGATCCGCGAGGACGCCGCGGAGATGGTGCGTCGGCTGCACGCCAGTGGCGTGAAGAAGGTCGTCATGCTCACCGGTGACATCGAGCCGGTCGCCAGGGCGGTCGGCCGGCAGGTCGGCATCGACGAGGTGCGCGCCGGGCTGCTGCCCGAGGACAAGCTCGAGGCCGTGGCCGACCTGAGGCGTCAGGGATACACCGTGGCGATGGTCGGCGACGGTGTCAACGACGCCCCCGCGCTCGCGACAGCCGACATCGGCGTCGCCATGGGCGCGGCGGGCACCGGCGTCGCCATCGAGACGGCCGACATCGCCCTGATGAAGGACAACCTGCTCAAGCTGCCCGAGGCTGTCTCGCTCGCCAGGCGCACGGTCAACAACATGCGCCAGAACATCGTCATCGCGCTGGCGACCGTCGCCGTGCTGATGTTCGGTGTCCTGTTCGGCGGCGTCACGATGGCCATCGGGATGCTCGTCCACGAGGCCTCCGTGCTGGTCGTCATCGTCAACGCGATGCGACTGCTCCGCCGCAAGGACGACCCCGCGGCCCGGCGCACCCGTGGCCCGGGCACCCCGGTCCCCGCCACCGAGGAGACCCGGGTCACCCAGCCGGCCTGACGACATACCCCTCCCCGCCGTGTGGGGCCCCGGACACCCGGGCCCCACGCGGCACCACGAAAGGAAAAGACATGACCCAGCAGCAGTACTCCCTGGAAGGCAACATCGAACACTTCACCATCGCGGACCTGGCACGCGACAGCGTGGACTACCGCCGTGTCCTGTGGACCGGTGAACAGGCCCAGATCGTCATTATGACTCTGCAGCCCGGTGAGGAGATCGGCGCCGAGGTGCACGAGCACGGAGACCAGATCCTGACCTTCATCAGCGGCACCGGGGAGGCCGACCTGGCCGGCCACAGCCACCCGATCGAGGCCGGCGACCAGTGCGCCGTCCCCGCGGGTGCTGAGCACAACTTCCGCAACACCGGGGACGAGCCGCTCGTGCTGTACACGATCTACTCCCCGCCGGAGCACTCCGCGCAGGCACGGTTCGCCACCAAGGCGGAAGCCGACGAGGCCCACGCCAGCGGCGCCGACCAGCCCCCGGCACGCTGACCACGACGTCCGCGATCGCCATACCAGATCTCGACTGAGGGAGGACCCGACCAGATGTCCAGGGTGTATGTGTTCCACGAGTACGGCGGCCCGGAGACCGAGGCGCTGATCGAGCGGCCGGTCCCGGAACCAGGCCCTGGTGACCTGCTCGTCGAGGTCCGCGCCGCCGGCGTCAACCCGGTGGACTGGAAGATCCGCGAGGGCCGGCTCGGCCGACACAACGAGCCGCCGGTGCCCATGGGCCGCGAGGTGGCCGGCGTGGTCACCGCGCTCGGGACCGGGGTCGAGGACCATGAGGTGGGCGACGAGGTCCTCGGGATGGTCGCTCCGGGGCAGGGCGGCTTCGCCGACCACACCCTGCTGCGCGCTGCCGACGCCGTCGCCAAGCCCGAGGAGATCTCCTTCGCGATGGCCGCGACCATCCCGGTGTCCGGCACCACGGCATATGACCTCACGCATGCGATCGAGCTGGAGGCCGGGCAGGCCATGCTCGTCCTGGGTGCCGGCGGTGGGGTAGGGCATCTGGTGGCCGAGATCGGCCGGGTCCACCAGTTCACGGTCATCGGGATCGCCTCGCAGGACAAGCGGGAGCTCGTGGAATCCACCGGCGCGACCTTCGTGGCCGCCGGCGACGGAGCCGCCGCGGCCGTCCGCGAACTCGCCCCGGACGGTGTGGACCTGATCGTCGACATCGTCGGCGGGCAGGCCCTGCGCGACGTCGCACCCCTGGCCACGTCTCCGGACCGGATCGTCTCCGCTGCCGACGGCGCCACCGCGATCGAGCTCGGCGGGTCCGGCCGCACCAACGACCCCGAGTCCATGGAGAAGATCACCGGGGTCATCGGCTACCAGGTGATCACGCCCCGCATCACCGGCGAGTTCCCGCTCGACCGGGCGCGTGAGGCGCTGGCCCTGGTCGAGGAGGGGCACGCTGCGGGCAAGACGGTCATCGTCCCCTGACGCGACCCACGGCCAAGGCCCCGGCACCCACCTGAGGATGCCGGGGCCCGTCGTGCCAGGGCCTGGTTGTGGGGGCTAGTCGTAGGGAGGACAAGTGGGGGAATGCGTCGCGCCGGCTGCGAAGAGGGCGATTCGGGGCCGCCGCGACGAAGGTGGATCCGCGGGCGTGCCCCACCGTGGTCGGCAAATGTCAGGCCGAACCCTCCAGAATGCCGCACGGAGGGAAACTGTCAGAATCAGCCACGCTGGCTCCTACCCGTGCCGGACTGCATCCAGCCAGGACGGAGCGCAGGCGTCGTTGCCGAGCCCGTAAGGTCGGCCGTGCCCTCACCGTGCGGAGGCATGGCGAGGACGGGCAGCCCGCCCGGCTGGAGAACGTCTTGGCCTGGCCTTGTGCCGAGAGCTGGTGCGCGGTGCAGCGGTTCTCGACCGTACTCAGCACGTCGTCGACGCGCCAGTGCCCCGCTGATCGCCGAGCGCAGCTCGTCAGCGCGATGAAGGCTGCCCGGGGCAGCCTGATCCGAAGTTTCTGTGCACCGAGACGAAGTCTGGCAGCATGCCGTCCCGGTCACCTGCCGTTGGCGGCTCTGGCTAGCCTTCGTCCTGCGAAGGGACGGTGCCGTGGCCACCGTTTCCCGCGGCGCCCAGCTCGATCTCGGTCTCGTAGTCGCCGTAGGCCCGGGGGTCTTCCCGCGGCTCGAGGTGCGTGGTGACCTCGGACGCCTCGAACTCTGCCTTCACCGCCTGCTCGATACTCTCCACGAGGTCGTGCCCGCGCGTGACGGTCCAGGCGCCGGGCACGAGGACGTGCATCTCCACATACCGGCGGTGACCGGACTCCCGGGTACGGACACCGTGGATGTTGACCTCCTCGGTGATGTGTGTGCGGAGCAGGTCGGCGAGACGGGTGTTGTCGGGCCGCGGACCAGGTGGCGTCCATGAGGCCGGAGACGGAGTCGGCGATGAGCTTCCAGCCGGTGATGATGATGTTGACGCCCACGGCGAAGGCGACGATCGCGTCCAGCCGCTCCCAGCCGGTGAGGGCGACCAGGGCCACGCCGACGACGACGCCGACCGTGGTCCAGACGTCGGTGAGCAGGTGCTTGCCGTCGGCGGTCAGCACCGCCGAGCGGTGCGCGCTCCCGGCCCGCAGAAGGATCACCGCGACGACTCCGTTGAGCACGGTGGCCACCCCCGAGATGACCAGCCCCATCCCCACGTTGTCCAGCGGCTGCGGGTTGATGAACCGCTCGACCGAGGTGACCAGGATGACGCTGGCGGCGATGAAGATCATCACGCCCTCGATCGCGGCCGAGAAGTACTCCGCCTTGCTGTGCCCGAACTGGTGCCCGTCGTCCGCCGGGCGGGCGGCGATCTTCAGGGTGACGAGGGCGACCACGGCGGCGACCAGGTTGACCACGGACTCGGCCGCGTCGGAGAGCAGACCGACGGAGCCGGTGACCACCCAGGCGCCCGTCTTGAGCGCGATCGTGGCGATCGCGGTGGCGATGGCGAGCCAGGCGAACCTCGTCAGCGCGCTGCGGTCCTGGGGGACCGCGGGGGTGGAGGGCTCGGGTGTGCTCACCGGATCAAGTATGCAGGCCTCCGGCCTGGTGATCACGGCCCGCGCCGGGTCCTGCGGCCGGCGGAAGCGGTGTGTGTGGTCCCCCGAATATGCCGCCGCTACCACCGATGCCGGCGCTCCTCATTTCAGTACCGGGCCGTCGGTTTCCAAGCAGACGGAGGTCAAAGAGGCCCGCGCGACCTGTCACGGTCTGCGGCCCACGTGCGGTAGCTGTGCCGGTCGGCTCCCGTCACGACCCCAGTGATGTGCTCAGCGTGCGAGAGAACGACTCCAAGGACTGGCTAGATCTCGCCGAGGAGCACGGCACAGGTGCGTCGCCGAGTTCCTGGAGGCGGTGGCCAGTGACGGTCGGGTGGACCTGACCCAGATCCGTGGTCCACAGGTGGTGGCGTTCGTCGCCGGGCTGTCGGGCCGGTACCGTCCCAGGATGGTCGAGCCCGCAGCGTCGGCGTTGCGTGCGTTCTTCAGGTTCCTCGACGTCTGGGGATTGGGGTCAGGGCCGTCTGGTGGATGCCGCGGTGCGGGTGCGCAAGACCGGCCACGGCACGCTCCGGCCGATGACCATCAGTTCGGGGCGGCGTTGGCCGCCTACCTGCACGATGGTCGCCCGGACACGGACGCCCGGGAGGTCTTCGTCCTGCACCGGCAACGGGTCGGCGCCCCGATCAGCACCAGCATCGTGGGCCGTGCGGCCTGGGCTACCAGCTCGCCCAGCCAGGAACGGTCGCTGCGGTCCTTCGGGCGGGGAATGGTTGGGCTGCTACTTGGTTACTGCGAAGATCCCGCTGGCACCGATCTCCGCGTCGCCGGCGATGTGGTTGAGCATCGTGTAGTGCCCAGCCTCCGGGAAGGTCGTCTCGACGAAGCCGCCCTGGGCTGGTAGCAGCCCGAGCGCCTGGGAGCCCGCGGAGTGGTAGTCCGGTGGGTCGAGCGGTCCGCGGCCGTCCTTGAGCAGGTAGGTGCCCTCCTTGTAGACGGTGTCGAACTGCGACCCGACGATGTGGAAGGACAACGGCCGGTTCGGGCCGATGTCGAGGACCCAGACGCGCACCCGCTCACCGACCTTCGCGGTCAGCGGCTGGTCGACGTACTGGTTCACCAGTCCGTTGAACATCACGGCGTCCGCTTGGCCCGCGGCCGCTTTTGCGGCGTTGACCGGGCCGCCCTGCTCGCTGAGGTAGAGCTCGGACTGGGTGATGACGTAGGACCGGTCGACCTTGGGCAGGTCCGGTGGCTCGATGATGACGGCGCCGGCCATCCCGGCCGCGATGTGAGCCGTCATCGGCATCGTCTTGCAGTGGTACATCCAGATGCCAGACCGTTTGGCGGTGAAGGTGTACTCGAGGCTCTCGCCGGGCGCGATGTCGCGCATCGGGACGTCCGGTGAGATCTCGCTCGCGTGGAAGTCGACGGAATGGGCCATGTTGCCGTTGTTGACGAGGGTGACCACGAACGTGTCGCCGACACGACCGCGCAGGACGGGAGCGACGGATCCGCCGTTGTAGGTCCACCGCGTCTGGATGACCCCCGGCGCGACCTCTGTCTTGACGTCCTCGACGGTGAGGGTGACGTGACGTACCCGCTCTTGCGTGAGAGGCGGCAGGACCGGGTCGATGCCCTTGAAGTCGGCTCCCCACTTCTTCATGAAGTCGATCTCGGTTGAGGTGCCGGCCGGTCCGCTCGTGTCTTCCGCGCCCGACATGGCCGCGCCGCTCATCCTGACGGCGAAGACCATTCCCATCTGGCGGTGGCCGACGACAGAGCACCACCCGTCGATGTCGCCGTCGACGACGTCGACCTCGACCGTCGCGCTCTGGCCGGGCGAGAGGCGTCCGCTCGATGCGCCGTTGGCCAGGACGATGTCGTGGACGTTCGTGGAGTCGGTGTTCTTCAGCTCGATGACGAGCTTGTCTCCGGGTGGTACGGACACCTCGGGGGGGTGGAAGCGCATGTCTTTGGCGGTGACCTCCACCGTGGTGGTCCGCCCGGTCGGGGTGACCGCCGAGCCGGATTGCCGCTCGCGCCTGCCCGACGTCATGTTCAGGCCGGCGGCGGTGGGGTCGAGTCCGACGCCGATGGTCGCGCCGACGGCGATGACCGCCGCCCCGGTGATGAGCTCGGCGCGCGACCAGGACGTGGCCAGCGGCGCGACCCGCTGCGGAGGGGTGCCGTCGGGGGCGGGAGGGCGCTCGGCGGCAGCCCGCCCGCCCTTGACCGCGGCGTAGACCCCGCGCCCCAGGATGGGGATCGACAGGGCAAGCGCGAGCAGGGTGAGCACCGACAGGACGGCTCTGACCAGGCTCGGCACCGGTAGCAGGGCCAGGGCCAGGGCGCCGTTGGCGACGACGACCCGGGCCGTCGCCCAGCGTTCCATCTCCCGTATCCCGAGCCGGAGCACGTGGGGGCCCCCACCGATGGCGACCGGCAGCAGGTAGGACAGTGCGCCGAGGACGATCTGCAGGGCGAAGCCGACGACGAAGATCGTGGTGAGGATGCCGTAGTTGCCGGACAGGTCAGCCCAGGAGCCGCGCTCCAGCAGCGACCAGGCCATCAGCCCGAGGCCGACCGGCAGCCAGAGCAGCCCGGCGCCCGCGGACAGGGCCGGGAAGCTGGCCGGCGGGCGGTTCCGGGCGGCCGTGACGATCGGCCGGTAGACCCAGAGGGTCCCGACGAGGTAGGCGACGATCCCGGCCGCCGCGACGAGCGCGAGGTCGACGAGCGGCCCGACGACGAGCAGGACGAGGCCGAGGCCGAGGATCGGCAGGGCCTGTTTCGAGGCGGACTCGGCGTTCGGCGCCATCCGGGTGCGCAGCATGGTCGGCCACAGCGTTACCAGGGTGCCGAGCACGGTCAGCCCGACCCAACCGAGCAGGTTGACCATGCTGTGCGCGACGAGGAGGCGCCCGTGCCACGGGTCGCCGACGCCGCGGGCGAGCAGCACTCCGAACGTCGCGCCGACCGGCAGCAGCAGCGCCGCGATGATGTAGTAGCGCACGGTGATCCGGAACCGGCCGGGCAGGGCGGCGCGCAGCCGGCGCCCGAGCGCGATCGCGTGCCACACGATGGCGACCGAGATGAGCGTGGCCCCGGCCAGGGTCAGCGCCCAGATGTTCGTCGGGACGCCGATGAACACCAGGACGATCCCGACCTGGAAAATGCTGAGGCGGGCCGTCTGCCAGCGACGTTCCTCGAACCCCGCCTTCGTCTTGAGCAGCGCGTCGGTGAAGTGGACGCTCCACACCATCGCCGAGTGGGTCACGACGCCGAGGACGACGAGGTGGACCATGAGCCACCGTGACGACGCGAAGAACGGGTGGACCAGCGCGACGAGGAAGGCGACGAACAGCCAGATCGCGACGGGACGGTCACGCATGAACCACGTGCCGCGGGAGGTGCTCATGAACGACTCCGGGTGGGTGCAGTCTTGCTCGGGGTTGATGGTGTGCCGCTGGGCTCGATCCCGCTGGGCGGTGCCTTCTCGCGGGGGTTGCGCGCGACCGGCCCGGCGAGGCTGGACGCGATGGCGATGACGAGGAAGAGCAGCAGGGCGACGATGTTGATGACCGACCCGACCTGCCAGAGCGGGTAGAGCTCACCGAGGTCGCCCGCGAGGATCCGCAGGGCCAGGCCGACGTGCATGAGCACCAAGGGGACCCACATGATCGGGCGGTAGGGCAGGGGCCGGCGCAGGATCGCTGGCAGGATGACGGGCGCGTGGGCCATGACCATCGAGATCGCGAAGCCGAGCATCGTGGCGTGGACGACGAGGTCGTAGAGGTCACCCTCGAGCTGGGCGCCACCGACGACCCACGTCACCGCGGCGAGGAGGAGCCAGACGTAGCCGCCGAGCAGGGAGGCTGCGCTGAACCGGGGCAGGCCGGTCGCCCGGATCGTCTTGCGTGCGACGTCGTGCCGGACGAGCCAGACCACGAGGGAGACGATGACCAGACCGGTCAGGCGTGCGCCGAGGCCCGGCCACAGCAGCGTCATGACCAGGGTGATGGTCAGGGCTGCGGAGTGCAGGACCAGGGTCCGGCCACCGGTCGGTGGCATGTGCAGCCGGGCCAGCTCGACCCGCTCGGCGCAGATCGTGAGGACCACGAAACCGAGGAGCCACGGCAGCAGCCACGGGATCTCGACCTGGAGCCAGAGGAAGAACCCGATGGCGAGGCAGACGGCACCGAGCAGCTCGACGATGACGACGTCGTCGTGGTTGCGCCGGAACAGGGCGGCGTAGACGAGGGCGAAGGCGATCGCCCCGTCGAGGAGCAGGAGCTTGCCGACCGAGACCGGCAGGGGGGTGAGCAGCGCGATGCCGCCGAGGCCGAGCAGCAGGGGTGCGGCGAAGCCGAGCCGGTCGCGGAGCGCGACGGCCCGCTCCATCGCGATCAGGGTCCCGAGGAAGCCGCCGACCATGAGCATGCCGTGCAGGTCGCCCATCCGGGCCGCCTCGACCGGGGCGCCGACACCGACGAGCATGAGCGCGGCGTTGACCCCGGCAAGCATGGCGACGCCGGCCGGGACCAGGAACACCGCACGCGACAGCGTCTGGCCCGACCGCTTATTTTCCACAACCCCGATTGTAGGTAATTGGCCGACCATCGTCGTTAAGCCTGCGCCTGGTCCAGGAGGCCTGCACCACGGGCGGTGCACCCGACGTGCGTCACCCATCACGGGTGCCCCCGGGGCGCCAGCCCGACGCCGCCCACCCAAGAGGCACGCCGCCCGGCTGTCGCTCGTCTGGATCACCAGCCCGGACGCGTGCTGGCGTCCTTGTTGGATCGGCTCACCCTGGTGCGTGAGAACGTCGCAGGCCCGGCGCGCGGTAGCGGTCGAGAAGAACAATGACCATGAGCACGATGGTCAGCGATATGCCCAGGCCCCAGGCGAAGACGCCGCCGAGCTGCTGGTCGGCGAGCAAGTCCGGCACCCACGGCACGGCGATCGTCTTGTAGAACTCTGGCCCGAGCAGGAACGCGCCCTGCATGAGCGCCAGGGCGAAGAAGGCATGCCCGGCGAGCGTGACACCCAGGACGATCACCCGGATCGGCGTCGACCACCTGGGCGGGCCGGGGTCGGTGCCCACGAGCGACCAGACGAAGACGTAACCGGTGAGCGTGAAGTGCACGACCATGAACACGTGCCCGAGGTGCGTGGTCAGCGACCAGTGCAGCAACGGGGTCCAGTAGAAGGCGAGAAGGCTGGCGAACAGTAGAGTCCCGGCGGTCACCGGGTTGAGGATGAACGAGGCCCATCGAGGGTGCACCACCGCAGACACGACCTCGCGCGGGCCGAGGGTCTTGTCGCCCCGCGCCGGCAGGGCACGGAGCGCGAGGGTGAACGCGTTGGCCGGCACGAGCAGGATCGGCACAGCCATCATCAGGCCCGTGAACGTGGCCGTGTGCACCGAGAACATGACGCGGCCGTAGGCGCCTGGGCCGCCGCTGGTGAGCCACATGAAAAGGACCCAGCCCAGCACCCAAAGCACCAGCTTGTGCAGCGGCCAGTGGTCACTGCGGCGCCGGAGGCGGACGACGCCTGCGACGTAGAGCCCGATGGCGACCAGGGCCACCAGGGTGAAGAGCCAGTCGGTGCGCCAGGTCAGGAACAGCCGCGCCCAGGTGAACGGTTCCGGCAGCGGCCAGCCGGTGAGGTCGAGCGTGAGCGTGAGGTCGACCGGCTCGGGCACGGGCGTGGGTGTGCCGCCCAGCACGACGCCGAGGGAGACCGCGGCGGCCATGAGCACGATCTCAACCAGCGCGACCTGGCCGAACCGGCGTGGCGAGTCGACGCCGCGCGCGACCACGGCGCGACGCTGCGCCCAGCCAGCGACGCCGAGGATCGCCAGGAGCGCCACCTTGAGCAGCAGCACGACCCCGTAGGGGGTGGCCAGGTTGGCGAAAGAACCCACCGTCACGGTGGCGAACAGAACGCCTGAGAGCCCCACCGCCACGTAGCACCAGGTCGCCACCGTAGAAAAGCGCCGCACCGCGTCGGGCAACGCCTTACCAAGCACCGGCAGGAGGGAGGCGATCGCCATCAGGCCGCCGACCCAGACGGTCAGCCCTACCAGGTGCAGGTTGAGTGCGACAACTGCCGTTCTGTGGCCGAGAGCGCTGGCGGAATGACCGGCGAAAGCCAGCGGCACCAGCGCGACCAACGCCAGAAGAAAGGTCCACGCAAGCGCAGCACGGGTGCGCGCGTAGGCGGTCATCGCCACCACCGGCACCACAAGGAGCGCCACGCCGAGGTAGAGCCGGAGCAGCTCCATGGACCACACATTGCCGAGGAGCACGGGCAGGTAGTCCGGGGACGAGAGCGGTATGCCGGCCAGCTCACCCAGGGTGAGGTAGAGCACCACGGTCGCGCTGACCAGCCAGATGAGCGAGGACAGGAAGGCCAGCTGGGCGGCCCTCTCCCGGCGCCGCGTCGACCGTCCCTCGCGGACCAGGAAGGCCGCGACCAGCAGCAGCCCGATCGTGAACGACGCAGCAAGGTCGTGCACGACCCCGACCAGCGGCAACCCCCAGCGCACGAGCGGGCCCGCATCACCCAGCGCCAGCGGCGCGGCCGCGCCCGACAGGGCGGCCACGGGCACCGCGACCACCAGTGAGACGAGCGTCGCCGTGACCGGCACGACCCAACCCGCGAACCGGGTCCTGCCCCTCGCCGTGGGGGCCTCGGAGGCAGGCGTGCGGGACGCAGTGGGTGGCCGGGGCGACATAGCGCCCATGCTAGGAAACGACGCGAGCAGCCAACGACCCCCCTTACGCACGCCTGGCCCGCCGGCGCAGGATCGACGCCGGACGCTCGGGCCGGGCCGTTGGCGACGGGAGCTCCACGGCTTCCCCGCAGCGGGATAGCGACGTGCACTATCCGTCGTGGTGCTTCTCCGGGCCTCGTCCGCTCCCCTTGGGCAATGGAGGCCGTCGTGGTTCGTCCGTCATCAGGGTCGGTGGTTGCTCGCGTCGAGCAGCTGACCGCGTCTGTCCGCCGCCAGCCGACCGTAGGGATGGGTCTGGGGGACGTGTTCCTGACGCCTCACGTTCGCGGGCTGGACCACCGCACGAAGTGGCCAGCTCGGCATACCCGGCAGCGACGCCGGGGCGCCGAAGGAGCAGATGCGCGGCTGGGTAGCATGCCGTCATGGTGAGAGCGTTGCTTGCTGTTCTGTGTTCTCTGACGGTCACGGTGGTGCTGGCCCCAGCGGCGATGGCCCACGACCAGCTGGTCGGCAACAGCCCGACCGACGGTGAGCGAGTCTCGACTCCCCCGACGGAGGTGGTGCTGGACTTCTCCGGCCAGCTCTCCGAACTCGGGGCTCAGGTCCAGGTGACTGGTCCAGACGGTGACGCCACCGACGGGACGCCGGTGGTCTCCGGCGAGCGGCTCAGCCAGCCACTCGACGAGGCATTGCCAGCGGGGGACTACACGGTCGTGTGGCGAGTGACATCCTCAGATGGGCACCCCATCTCGGGGGGGTTCAACTTCACTCTGACATCGGCAGCATCGACTACGCCCGCCGATGCCATCGACGACCAGACGCCCAGGACAACGCAACCTACTGGCGAGACAGCGGCCACACCCGGCACGACCGACGAGACGGCGACAAGTGAGATGCCTCAGACGTCTCCAACCTCAGCAGCAGAGGTTTCTCCCCAAGCGGACGCCTCGCCCGAAGCGCCCGACCAGGGTTCCGCGCTGCCCGTCTGGGGCTGGCTCCTGGGCGGCGCCGGCGTGCTAGCCCTTCTGGGAACGATCCTGATGGGCCGCCGCCGAGGCTAGGCTCCAGAGGCCACTCCGGCGACTACCGTAAATAGGCGAGGGTTCGCAGTTGCAAGTGGGCAAGCCAGACCCGACGCAACCAGACTTGCCTCGGCAGGTCGGTCGAAGCCCTGGAGCCGGTCAACGGCAGGAACGAGCATATGAAGCGCAAGAAGCATGATCCAGACCGACGCCGCTGGAGCGCTAGGTTGCCCATGCTCGGTGTCGGTCTGGTGGTGGTGGCCTATGTCGCCACGATCATGACGCACCTCATGGCTCGGTGAACCGTCAACGTTCACGAGGGCCTGGCCCACCCACGCCATCGGCATCGGCAGTTCACTCTGACCGTATCGTTCAGCAGGGCTGACTATGGCGTCCCGACGCGACGCCAGGAACCGGTTGGCGCGGAGGCAGTCCTTCTTGCGCGTTCCTGCGTGACCGCCTCGCGTACTCGGCCTGGCCCACCTTGCCACCGGCGAACATGGTGGCCAGCGCGGGGCGCGTCTGTTGCCTCGGGGTGGCGGTCGGATGTGGGTGGGACGACTATCCTGCCACGGTGTGGCGGAAGGTGATCACGAGCTCACCCCCGAGTAGGAGTGCAGGCCGGTGATGAGCAGGTTCACCACGGTGTAGTTGAGGATGATGCACAGCATCCCGACCAGGGCCACCCAGGTTGCACTCCGCTTGGTCCAGCTGCTCGTGGCCCGGGCATGCAGGTAGGCGGCGTAGACCGCCCAGATGACGAAGGTCCAGACCTCCTTGGGGTCCCAGCCCCAGTAGCGGCCCCAGGCCACCTCGGCCCAGATGGCGCCGGTGATGAGTACCACGGTCCACAGCGGGAAGGCGAAGATGTGGATCCCGTAGGTCATCGTCTCCAGCTTGTTAGCCTGCGGCAGGCCAGCGAGCCAGCCACGGACCGGGCCCTTACGCTCGGCGGAGTCGCGCAGCAGGAAGACGATGCCCAGGGCGGCCCCGATAATGAACAGGGCGACCGACAGCGTCGCGATCGTGACGTGGATCGACAGCCACATCGTGTTGTCCAGGGCCGGCATGAGCTGGGAGGCCTCGGTGTACCAGACCTTGCCCGCGATGAGGACGGCCATCACCGGAAGCACGACAAAAGGTCCCAGCCAGAGCCGGTCGCGCTTGAGGCTCCACAGCGAGAAGACCACCAGCGCGAAGGAGGCGCTGACGATGGCGAACTCGTACATGTTGCCCAACGGCCAGCGCTGCACCGACAAACCTCTCAGCGCGGTGCCCCCGACGACCCCGAAGGTCGCCATCCAGGTCAGCTGCATACCTATCACCCCCCAGCGGCGGGTGACCCCGCCGGGATGGCTGACGGTCGGTGGCTCGACCGCCGCGGAAGCGGGTGACTCGTCGAGGTGCCCCGGTGCCTCGACGCGCCCGTGCCAGGCAGCGGCCGGGGCACCGGCACCGACGGGTGCCTGTTCGCGGGCTCGAACATCGGCTCGGCGCTCCTTGGCTGCACCGGTGAGGGCCAGGTGCGCGGAGAAGGAGATGAGGGCCAGCGCGAGCACGGCCAGCGAGGCCCAGATGGCGATGTCGCTGGCCAGCGCCAGCTGCGGGTCGGTCATTCCTTGTCCTCGTCTCGGCTCTGGGGCTGCGGATCGTCGGTATGGGCGCCACTGGCGCCGGTGATCCGCTGGAGGACGTCGTCGACGACGGCCCGCAACCCGGGGTCGCTGCCCTTGGGAAGTCCCGCGACCCTGACGTCAGTATGCCGTGCCGCGCCCGTCTCGCCGGTGCCCGGGGCGATCCGGACGTAGATCCTGCGCCGTCTGACCCCCAGCATGAGAGCGAGCCCGAGCACGGCCGCCCCGGCCAGGGCCAGCGCGGGCATCCGGCCCGGGTCGTGGCGGACCAGCAGCCCGGCCCACCGGATCACGTTCTCGAACTCCACCCGGGTGCCGTCGGGCAGCTCGTAGTACTCGCCCGGGCGCAACAACATCGCCGCCGGGTCGCCGTCCGCGGTGCTCACCTGGGTCATCTGGTCGGTGTCGATGGCGAAGACCGACTGCGGGCGGCCGTCGGGGAACAGGTCCCCCTCGAAGGCGGTCAACGCCAAGGTCGGGTCGACCAGGCCGGGGAAGGAGGAGAGCATCCCCTGCTCGGGGTCGATCTGCAGGGTCGGCAGGAAACCACCGACGAGGCCGAGCTCGGGATCCCGGCCGGTGACCTTGATCGCGCCCTCGCTGGCGTAGTTGTTGTCCTGCGGCAGGAAGGTGACCGCGTCGGAGAACAGCAGCTCCCCGTCGGGGGACCGCACGGTCACGACCGGGGCGTAACCGTTGCCGAGCAGGAAGATCGAGTCGTTCCCGACCGACACGGGGTGGTTGACCGCGAACTGCTGCTGCTCGGCCTCCCGGCCCGGGATCTCGACGGTGGCCAGCCCCTCGAAGCGCCGGGGCTGCCCGAACTGCGCTCCCTCGGCCCGGGTCTCGAAGTCGACCTCGAGCTGGTTCAGCTCGACGGTGAAGGTCGGGATCGCGCTGGCGTCGGTGAGCGGGCCTAAGTTGAGGGTGTCGAAGGTGCCCGGGCCGGCGGTCCAGGACTCGCCCTCCTGGATGATGATCTCGCCGCGCCAGCCGAAGAGGTTGCCGGCGGCGAAGGCGACGATCACGCCGAGGAGTGCGGTGTGGAAGAGGAGGTTGCCGGTCTCCTTCAGGTAGCCCTTCTCCCCGCTCACCGCGAGCTCGCCCTCCTCTGCGGTCCGGAGCCGGTAGCCCTTGGCCTTGAGCGCCTGGCGGGCCGCGGCCAGCACCACGCCAGGTTCGGCGTCGACCTCGCCGTGCGCCGTGGCCGGAAAACGGGTCAGACGCCGCGGGGTCCGTGGCGGCTGGGCGCGGAGGCTGGTCAGGTGCTGTCTCGTCCGGGGCGCGATGCACCCGATGAGGCTGATCATCAGCAGCAGGTAGATCGAGGCGAACCATGGGGAGGAGAAGACGTCGAAGAGGTAGAACCGGTCCAGCCACGGCGCGATCCTCGGGTTCTCCTCGAAGAAGCCGCGGACCTGGATGGGGTCGACCGAGCGTTGCGGGAAGATCGAGCCGGGAATGGATGCGGCGGCCAGCAGCAGCAGCAGGTAGATCGCGGTGCGCATGCTGGTCAGCTGTCGCCACGCCCACCTGGCCCACCCTCCCAGGCCCAGGCGGGGGCCGCCGAGCTCGGTGCGGTTCTTGGGGTAGTCCGGCTCGATCCGCTCTGTCGAAGGACCGCCCGCGGCAACCTCGTGGTGCTGGTCGGTGCTCATCAGATCGCCGTCGTGAAGTTGCTGGTGAGGCGTGTCTGAACCCAGGCCATCGCCTCGGCCCACACCCCGAGCAGCATCAGCAGTCCGAGGAGGACGAGCAGTCCGCCACCGGCGCGCTGCACGAGCAGGTAGTGGTCGCGCAACCAGCGGGAGGCGCGGCTGACCGAGCCGAGGCCGGCGGCGATGAGCGTGAAGGGTACGCCCAGACCCAGGCTGTATGCGGTGCCGAGCACCAGGGCACGGCCCACCTGGTCGTCGCCGGGCAGGATCGAGGTGCCGAGGGTCTGGATCGCGGCCAGGGCCGGGCCGGTGCAGGCGCTGAAGCCCAGGCCGAAGGCGATCCCCAGCAGCGGTGCCCCGGCGATCCCGGCGGCCGGGCGCCACTTCACCCGCACGGCGGCCGTCGGCTGCAGTACCATCACCAGCCCCAGGACGAGGACGACGACACCGCCGATGCGCAGCAGCAGCCCCTGATGTTGCGCCAGGGCCAGCCCGAGGGAGGAGATGACCACGCTCATCGCCAGGAACACCACGGTGAAGCCCGCCACGAACAGCAGGGTCCCGACGAGCACGCGCCACCGCTCCGAACGTGCCCGGGCATCGGCTGGCTGGGCCGTCATACCCCCGACGTAGCCCAGGAAGCCGGGCACGAGCGGCAACACGCAGGGGCTGGCGAAGGACACCAGACCGGCCAGCGCCGCGATCGCGGCAGCCAGCAGCAACGGGCCGGACAGGACGACCTCGCTCACCGGGCCTCCTCGTCGGCGGCGGGCTCGGCGAGAACGTCCTCGACGAGTCCGCGCAGCGTCGAGGCGTCGACCTGGCCGCTGACCCGGGCAGCCAGGCGTCCCTGGCCGTCGAGGACCATGGTCGTCGGGGTCGCGACGGCCAGCCCTTGCAGCTGGGCACGGGTGCGGCCGCCGTCGTCCTGCAGGGAGGGGTAGGAGACGTCGTACTTCTCCTGGAACGCCAGGGCGTTGGTCACCGAGTCGCGACTGTTGACCCCGATGAACTGCACCGGCTCACCGGCGTCACGGAAACCGGTGGCGACCTCGTCCAGGTCTGGCGCCTCGGCGATGCAGGGTCCGCACCATGAACCCCATACGTTGACGACGACGACATCCCCGAGGTGGTCCTGGGAGGACCATGCCTCGTCCTCCAGGGTCATGCCCTCCAGGGTGATGACCGTCTCGCGCTCCTCGGCGGTGAGCGCCTGGATGGTGCCGTCGCCGGCGATGTAGCCCTTCTGGTCACCCTGGCGCATCTGCTCGGTGATCGACGAGCCTTCGCTGCCGCACCCCGCGAGAGCCATCACCGAGACCAGCAGCAGGGCAGTCGCAGCGGTGCGGCGACCTGAGACAGGTTTCACTGGTCGACCTCACTGGGTGCCGCGGTCGCCCCGTCGCCTCTGATCGTGTGCCAGCTTCGGTGCCTCACGGTCACCCGCGGCAGGATCGTGCGAGAGTCGGCGGCAAACATGCCGAATAGAGTAGCCCGGGCTCGTGCGACCCTCGTCTGAGACCCATCAAGGAGGCCGGTGCGTGTGCTATCGCATCTGCACGATGGCAGTCCCCCGTGGAACGTCCCCAAGACTGGCGACTGCGACCAGGTCTCAGGAGGAACGTTGCTCTGCGTGCCGGTAACTGCCTCGCGGTGACAGTGAGCAGCAGGTGGTGCCTGTCCTGTTGCTCCAGTTTTTCGGCCTCTCGGCCGGTGCGCAGTGTTCTGTCGCGTTCAACGCGGCAACGGGCACGGCCCCGCGCCGGTCGAGGAGCACATGGTGACCGGCCTTCTCGTTAGCTAGGGGCGGGGCGTGTCGGTGGCGGGTCGCGCTCGTCGAGGGTGGAGTGCCTGGCGGGCCGATGGCCGCGCTGCCCAGAGCGCTCCGGACAACACGATGAGTGCTGCAGCCGGGACGACCCATGGGCCGGTGCGCAGGGCGAGCGTCTGGTCGGTGCGCAAGGGGAGCGTGGCCTGCAGCGTCGCCCCTGTGTAGAGCTGGGTGCGGTCGTGGACGGTGCCGTCCGGGCTGATCAGCCCGGAGACGCCGACGTTGCTGATGTGCACGACCGAGCGGGCGTACTCGACGGCCCGCACGCGGGAGACGGCGATGTGCTGCGCCGCTTGGTCGCCGTCGCCGAACCACGCGTTGCTGGTCGGCACCACGAGCAGTTCGGCACCGCCGGAGACCAAGTCACGCATGGCGGGGTCGAAGAGGACCTCGAAGCAGATCGCCAGCCCCAGCACGACCTGCCCGCCTCCCGCCAGCGGCAGGCTCATGACGCCTGGTTCCCGGCCTGGGGCGAGGTCGGTAATCCGGTCCACCCACGGGCTGAGGTGGCGCATCAGCCCCCGCATCGGCATGACCTCGCCGAACGGTGCCAGATAGATCTTGGCGTAGACGTCCGCGAGCCCCTGCCCGGGCAGGTAGCCAAAGACCATGTTGGAGGGTGCCGGTGCCCCACCCTGCCGTGAGATGCCGCCGAGAACGACCGGGGCCCCGATCGCGTCGACGGCCTGCATGATCCGGGCCGTGGCGGTCCTGCCTCGCTGCGGGTGCAGCGGGTCCAGGTCCGTGGCGCCCTCGGGCCACAGCACCAGGTCCGGGGACGCGGTCTCTCCGCGGGCGACGCGCTCGGCCAGGTCCTGCGTGCGGTCGGTGTAGCGCTGCAGCATCGTGCCGGGCTCGGCGCTGAGGGTGCGGCTAAACCCGGCAGGCAGGTCGCCCTGGATGGCCGCCACGGTGACCGGCTCGCCCTGCGTCGGGCGGGGCACCAGCGTCGGGGCGAGCACCAGCACGGCCGCCACCAGGAGTGCACCGAACGCCCTGAGACGGCCCACACGGGCAGGGTGCAACAGCCATTGCGCTCCCACGGCGACCAGTGCGCCGGCCAGCGCGACGAGGAAGCCCAACCCGGGGACGGCCACGAGGCTGACCGCCCCCAGCATGGGAGAGTCGGCCTGACTGAAGCCCAGCCGGGCCCACGGGAAGCCGCCGAACGGGGTGACCGAGCGGGCCCACTCCATCAGCACCCAGGCCGCCGCACCCACGACCGGACGGACGGCACCACCCCGTTGCAGCAGTGCGAGCACGGTCCCCAGTGCGGCCGGGTAGCAGGCGGAGGCGATGCTCATCGCCAGCCACGGCGCGGTGCCGGCGTAGGTCCCGGCCCAGGCGAACATTGGGGTGAACCATGCGAGCCCGAGCAGCAGGCCGGCAAGGCCGCCGGCCCACCAAGGGGCGCCCGCGGTGGCAAGTGCCAGGGCCGCGCAGCCGACGAGCGCCAGCCACCACACGTCGTGGCCGGGAAAGGACAACCACAGCGCGAGCCCGCCGAGAAGACCAAGCAGAAGACGCTGCACCAGCACCGCGACAAGGGAAGCCAGGGGCGGGTCGCCAGCGCGGTTGGGACGACCAGCACCCAGAGTGCGCACCCAGTACGCCACGCGATTCAGCCGTGGCGTAAGAACGACAGGAACAGACCGACCGGGATGCTGATGGCTAGCAGGGCCACCAGGAGACGGTAGGCCGCGAGCGATCTGACTCGTGCTGTGCCCGCCTGTCTGACCGCGTGCAGGAACATCACCAGCGCCAGGAACAGCCCGAGGCCGCCGACGGTGACGAGTACCGGGAAACCAGTGAGAGTCCCGGTGATCACGGCGAGATTGCCCGTGTTCCACGTCAGGAGCTGCCAGGTTGTCCTCGCACGCGTCGGTGGCCGCCTGGGCAACAACGCCTGGCCTGCGCCGAGACCGACCTGGGACACTCCCGCGACGAGCACGAGGTAGGCCGCCATCCATGAGCCGTCCGCGAAGCCGGTCGGACCGGTGATGGCGGCAACGAGCCCACCGGCGACGATGCAAGCCAGGCCGATCAGCACGAACGGCCGCATCGCGGTCCACCGACTCACAAGCACGTCATCGCCACCGCGGCTCACCCTCACGCCCGCGTGTGGTTCGCGCGATGTGCCTGACAGGCGCGGGACGGGTTCCGGCCGTCGTCCATGTGTCCATCTTTTTCCTTCCTGCGCGGCCCGGGGTACGGCACGACCTCACCCGAGGAGGAGGCTGGCCCAGTAGTAGTCGAAGCGGATGGCGATGAGGATGGCGATGGCCAGGAGCCACGCGAGCGTGATGGTCGGGGCGTACCGGGCCAGTTTCCCAGCGCGGTGGTGGCGCCTGGCCAGGTGGGCGGTGGTCGTCACGAACGCGGTGATAGTCACGACCCAGACGATCATGCAGTAGGGGCACAGCGCCCCGATGACGTACAGGGACTGGTAGATGAGCCAGTGGACGAACAGCACACCGGCGGAGGTGCCGGCCTGGACCCCGACCCAGAACCAGGTCCGTAGCCTCGCCCCGGCCAGGAGTGCAGCCCCGACAGTGGTGAGTGCGGCGAAGCCGGCGACACCCAGGACCGGGTTGGGAAAACCCAGGATTTCTGCCTGCGGGGTGGACATGATGGACCCGCAGCTCAGGACGGGATTGATGCTGCACGTGGGCACGTAGGAGGGGTCCTGCAGGAGCAGGATCTTCTCGACGAGCAGCACGAACGCCGCGGCCAGACCGACCAACCCGGTGCCCAGCAGCACCCATCCCGTCGCCGGTCGAGCGCGGACAGCTCGAGGGTCAGTCGGCAAGAGCAGCCTCGATCGCGGTCTCGAAGTCTTCGACACTTTCGGGCTGCAGGAGCTCACCGTCCAGGAAGAAGGTGGGGGTGCCCTGCACGCCCACGTCGATGCCGTCCTGGTAGTCCCGCGCGACGCGTTGCGCCGTGGCCTCGTCCGCGACCGCGGCGTCGTAGGCGTCCATGTCCAGGCCGAGGTCCTGGGCGAACCCGCGGAACACCTCCGCCTTGGACTCCTGCTGCTCGCCCCACTCGGTCTGGGTCTGGTACATGCGCGTGTACATCGCCTCGAACTGCCCCTGCTGCGCCGCGGCCTCCACCGCGACGGCCGCGTTGATCGCGTTGGCGTGGCTGGGGATCGGGAAGTAGCGGGCGACGACGGTGAGCTGCCCGTCGTAGTCCTTGCGCAGCTGCTCGACCACCGGGTAGGCCGCACGGCAGGCCTCGCACTCGAAGTCCAGGAACTCCACCAGCACCGGAGCGTCCGGGTCCTCGGCCTGGGAGAGCACGTGGCTGTCCGGGCGCACCAGCTGCGCCGTGGACGTCCCGACCGCTGGATCGGTATCGGAGTCGGAGGCTGCTTGCGGGGAGTCGGGTCGGGCGAGCCAGAGGATGCCTGCGACTCCCACGGCGAACACGCCCAGGATGATGATCGAGATGGACAGCTGACGGTTCACAGGGCCTCCACGGGCAGGGGCTTGACAGGACGACGGGCCCTGCGATGATACTTGATCATCTGATCAGAGATTGGGGATGTTCGTGAACGATGTTGTCGGGCTGGACGGTTGCACCGTCTCCTGTGTCCACCCTGAGAAGGTGGCGATGGTCTGGGCCAGCGCTCCCGACCCGGACCAGCTGGGCAAGGTGGCGGCGATGTTCAAACTGCTCGGGGACCCCACCCGCGCCCGGTTGCTGTATGCCGTGCTGGAGGCGGGCGAGCTGTGTGTCTGTGACCTGTCCGCGGCCACCGGGATCGCCGAGGCCACCGTCTCCCAGGCGTTGCGGCTGTTGCGCGCCTCTGGTGTGGTCACCGGGCGCCGCGCTGGCCGCAACGTGTTCTACCGGCTCTCCGACGCGCACGTGAGGATGCTGCTGGACCTGTCCCGTGAGCACGTCGACCATGACCGACCCGCCGGGAGCGCGGCCGCGCACGGGAAGGGGCTGTCGTGAGCGCCGGGCACGGGCACGGCTCGGCCGGCACCCGGCACCGGTGGCGCCTGGTCGTCGCGTTCGCCCTGACCGCCGGCTTCTTCAGCGTCGAGCTCGTCGCGGGGCTGCTGTCGCAGTCGCTGGCCCTGCTCGCCGACGCCGGCCACATGGCCGCCGACGTGGTCACCCTCGGCATGGCCCTGCTGGCGACCTCGATCGCCACCCGCCCGGACCGCACCGGACGGCGCACGTTCGGCTCCTACCGGGCCGAGATCTTCGCCTCCGGCTTCGCCGTGCTGATGATGGTCGGAGTGTCGGTCTACATCGCGGTCGAAGCGTTCGGGCGGCTGGGCCAGCCGGCCGAGCCGGCCTCCGGGGTGATGCTCGTCGTCGGCGCCATCGGCCTGGCCATCAACATCGTCGCCCTGCTGCTGCTGCGCGGCGGGGCGGGGGAAAGCCTGAACGTCAAGGGCGCCTACCTGGAGGTGATGGCCGACGCTCTCGGCTCGGTCGGCGTCATCGCCGCCGGCCTGCTCATCACCTTCACCGGCGAGCCCGTGTGGGACACCGTGATCGCACTGGCCATCGCCATCTTCGTGCTGGTCCGTGCCGTCGTGCTCGGCCGTGAGGTGCTCACGGTCCTCGGCCAGCACGCCCCCGCCGGCGTCGAGCCCGCAGAGCTGGTCAGGACCCTGGAAGAGGTGCCCGGGGTGAAGGATGTGCACGACCTGCACGTGTGGACCCTCACCTCCGGGATGGACGTCGCCTCCGCCCACCTGGCTACCACCGAGCAGGCCGACAGCCAGGCGGTCCTGAACGCCGCCACCGAGGTCCTGCGCGCCCGCTTCGGCATCGCCCACGCCACCCTGCAGGTCGAGTCCACCGACCACACCTGCGAAGGGGCCACCTGGTAGCCGTCCACGGGAGCCAGCGGCGGTGGGCCTGCGAGACCACGCCAGCGCGGGCGAGGCATAGTTCAGCGTTCCATGTATAGTTCAGCACATGCTGACTCTTGCTTCTCGTCTAGATGTGATGAACCGCCTGGGGCGGGCGATGGCGGACCCGAGCAGGTCGCGGATCTTGATGACCCTGCTGGACCGTCCGGCCTACCCGGCTGAGCTGGCCGCGGACCTGGACCTGACCCGGTCGAACGTGTCGAACCACTTGGCGTGTCTGCGGGACTGCGGCATCGTGGTGGCGCAGCCGCAGGGCCGACAGACCCGTTACGAGATCGCCGACCCACACCTGACGCGGGCGCTGACCGCGCTGGTCGAGGTGACCCTGGCGGTGGACGAGAGCGGCCCGTGCATGGACGTAGCCTGCACGGTCGAGGGTTGCGGCGGGCGGGCGGTGAACCTGTGAACGCGATCACCGGGCATCAGGTCGACCATGCTGACCTGGATCATGACGAGGACGAGGAAGGTCCCTGGTGGAAGGATCGGGAGGTCCTGATCCCACTCCTGTCCGGAGTCGCGTTGCTCGCGGGGTGGGTCGCCGAGTGGTCCGGCGCGTCGAGCGTCGCGCCCGTGCTGTTCTGGGCCGGTCTGCTGCTGGGCGGGTCCACGTTCGTCCCCGGTGCGGTGCGCGGGCTGCTCACCCGGGGCAAGCTCGGCATCGGGCTGCTGATGACGATCAGCGCGGTGGGCGCGGTGATCCTGGGGTATGTCGAGGAGGCCGCCGCGCTGGCGTTCCTGTACTCGATCGCCGAGGCCCTCGAGGACAAGGCGATGGACCGGGCCCGCTCCGGGCTGCGGTCACTGCTGAAGCTGGTGCCGCAGACCGCGACCGTGCGCCAAGACGGTGACACGGTCGAGGTGAAGGCGGCAAGCCTGCAGGTCGGCGACCTCCTTCTGGTACGTCCCGGGGAGCGGGTCGCAACAGATGGCACGGTGCGCGAGGGGCGCAGCAGCCTGGACACCTCGGCCATCACCGGCGAGTCGATCCCGGTCGAGGTCGACCCCGGGGACGCCGTCTCGGCCGGGTCGATCAACACCTCCGGCGTGCTCACGATCGAGGCCACCGCAGCGGGGACCGACAACTCCCTGACCACGATCGTCGCCCTGGTCGAGCAGGCGCAGGCTGACAAGGGTGAGCGTGCCCGCCTGGCAGACCGGATCGCGCGTCCACTGGTACCCGGAGTTCTCGTGCTCGCCGTCCTGGTGGCGCTCCTCGGATCACTGCTGGGCGACCCGGAACTGTGGATCACCCGGGCCTTGGTCGTGCTCGTCGCGGCCTCCCCGTGCGCACTGGCCATCTCCGTCCCGGTCACCGTCGTCTCGGCGATCGGAGCAGCCAGCAAGTTCGGCGTGGTCATCAAGTCCGGGGCGGCGTTCGAACGCTTCGGGGGCATCGGCCACATCGCCGTCGACAAGACCGGCACGCTGACCCGCAACCAGCCGGTCGTCACCGACGTCGCCACCGTGGGCGGCGTCTCCCGCGAGCAGGTGCTCGGCTGGGCCGCCGCTGTGGAGCAGCACAGCACCCACCCCCTGGCTGCCGCGATCACCGCGGCCGCACCACAGACAGCACCGGCCCAGGACCTGACCGAGACTGCCGGGCACGGAATCACCGGCCGTGTCCACGGCGCCCAGATCACCGTCGGCAGCCCCCGCTGGCTCGACCCCGGACCCCTGAGCGCCCAGGTCGAGGCCATGGAGGAGCAGGGCGTGACGGTCGTCGTGGTGCGCCGCGACGGCCAACCGGTCGGGGCGGTCGGGGTGCGCGACGAACTGCGCCCAGAGGTACCCGGCGTCATCGCAACTCTGACCCGCGACGGCGTGGGTGTGACCATGCTGACCGGGGACAACACCCGCACCGCCCACGCGATCGCGGCCCAGGCCGGCATCGAGGACGTCCGTGCCGAGCTGCGCCCGGAGGACAAGGCCGCAGCCGTCACCGAGCTCAGCACGGGTCGTCCAACGGCGATGATCGGCGACGGGATCAACGACGCCCCAGCCCTGGCCGCCGCCGACCTAGGCATCGCCATGGGCGCCACCGGCTCCGATGCCGCGATCGAGTCCGCCGACGTCGCCTTCACCGGCCATGACCTGCGCCTCATCCCCCAGGCCCTGACCCACGCCCAACGCGGGCGCCGGATCATCAACCAGAACATCGCCCTGTCCCTGCTCATCATCGCCGTCCTCCTGCCCCTGTCGATCACCGGCGCGCTCGGCCTGGCAGCCGTCGTCCTCGTCCACGAGGTCGCCGAGGTCATCGTCATCGCCAACGGGCTACGCGCCGCCCGGACACCCCGGTCCCGCCTGAAGGGTGCCGCCGCGAGGATTGACCGTCAGGTCAGCCACGCCTGATCAGTCAGGCGGTCTCCAGACGTCACGGGCTGGCAGCCTGCGCCAGCATGCCTGCCCACGAAAGGTAGCCACTCGGTGCTTGCTTCGATCCTCCAGGCGATCGGTCTGTTCCTGGCGACGAACATCGACGACATCATCGTGCTGTCGCTCTTCTACGCTCGTGGTGCCGGCCTCCCCGGCACCACGAGGAAGATTCTGATCGGCCAGTACCTCGGGTTCGGGGCCATCCTCCTGGCCGCGGTCCTCGTGTCCCTAGGAGCACGCAGCTTCCTACCAGCGGGCGCACTGCCCTACTTCGGGCTCATCCCCCTGCTCCTGGGCCTGTACGCCGCATGGACAGCGTGGCGTAACGGGGACGAGGACGAGGACGAGGACGAGAAACTCACCGGCAAGGAGATCAGCGCGCTGACCGTGGCCGCCATCACCTTCGCCAACGGTGGGGACAACATCGGGGTCTACGTGCCGGTGTTCGCTAGCGTCAGCACCACCGCCCTGGTCGCCTACTGCATCGTCTTCCTCGCACTGGTCCCCGTCCTCGTCCTGGCCGCAAAGTTCGTCGCCACCCGCCAGGCGATCGCCGAAGTCCTCGAACGCTGGGAACACATCCTGTTCCCCATCGTCCTCATCGGCCTCGGCGTGTTCATCCTCGTCGAAGGCGGAGCATTTGGCCTCTGAACCCCGGTCACATCCCTTCGCGGGGCGATTGCGGGGCCCACCCGGTGAGCGTGTCCTGCGGACGTAGGCGCGGAAGAAGTGCCCCGATCGCGCAAGGTTTCGGCGGCTCGAGTGTGCAGCCTTCGCTGCACCTCGACAGTTGTCCAGATGTGGGACGGCGGCGAGCAGGGCGACGCCCGGTCGACCTTCGAGGCGCGCGAAAGTGGCAGAGCCGGCGGTGAACTTCCAGGGGCACTGGCACCCAGGTGGCTGGTGGTGAAGCCCGACCGCGGCTGCTGAGGGCGGCCCAGGTCAGGACCGGGTGCCGGTGCGCAGCACGACAAAGAGCCACGATCACCTCCCTACACTGGGACGGTGCCGGTGACCCCTCTGATCAGTGCGATGGAGCGCCGACAGATTGGTCTGTACCTGCTGGCTATCGTCGGCGGGGCGATCCTTGGCTGGTCGTTTCCTGCTGCTGCCGGACCGCTTGAGCACGCCATCAATCCGGTGATCGGGCTCTTGCTGTTCGCCACGTTCCTGGGGATCCCGTTCGCCGCGATCGGTCAGGCCGTGCGCGATGTGCGCTTCATGACCACGGTCCTGGTCCTGAACTTCGTCCTCGTTCCCCTCGTGGCCTTCGGCCTGTCGCGGTTCGTGGCCGATAACTCGGCTCTGCTGGTGGGTGTGCTGCTGGTGCTGCTCACGCCGTGCATCGACTACGTGATCGTCTTCTCCGGGCTGGCCGGCGGTTCCAGTGAGCGCCTACTCGCTGCCGCGCCGCTGCTGATGCTGATCCAGATGCTGTTGCTGCCTCTGTACCTGCTCATCTTCGTCGGCCCGGAACTCGTCTCGGCCATTGAGACCGGTCCCTTCCTCGAAGCGCTCATCGGGCTGATCATCATCCCTCTCACGCTGGCAGCCCTCACCCAGTGCTGGTCGAAGAAGCGGGCAGCCGGTAGGACGGTCATGGCCGTCATGGAGGCGATGATGGTTCCGCTCATGATGGCCTCGCTGGCTGTGGTGATCGGATCGCAGATCCATGGGGTGGGCCAAGAGATCACCGCGCTGCTCGCAGTCGTCCCTCTCTACGTGGCCTTTCTGGTGGTGATGGTTCCCATCGGGATGGCCTCCGCGCGGGTGGCACGACTCGACAGGGCAAGTACCACGGCCGTGGTCTTCAGTGGCGCCACTCGAAACTCGCTAGTGGTGCTCCCGCTGGCACTCGCGCTCCCTGCGCCCCTGAGCCTGGTGCCGCTCGTCGTTGTCACCCAGACCATGGTCGAGCTCCTCGGCATGGTGGTCTACGTGAAGGTCATCCCCCGCCTCGTCACCCCGCAGTCGGTGTTGCAGGACTGATCCCACGGGGCGGAAGAGCCCGTGCACCTGCCGACAGACTGAACATCCTGGAGTGCCACACGGAGCACAGGGACGGCTGCCCTGGTCGGACATCGCAGCATGTGGGACGAGGGGCGCACGGTGGCTGTAGCGTCACGCTCGGGCTGGGTTCAGGCGCAGCAGGAGGTGGGCATCTCGTCGCGGAAGAGTTTGGCGGTCAGGCGCAGGCTCTCGGCCATGGTCAGGTACGGGGCCCAGGTGTCGGCGACCTGGTCGATGGTCATGCCAGCCTTGATGGCGTAGGTGGCAGCGAGCATCATCTCTCCGGCGTTGTCGGCGGCGGCGTGCACGCCGAGGACGACGCCGGAGGTGGTGTCGGCGACGATCTTGACCGCACCTCGGATGTCGCGGTTCACCAGGGCGCGGGGCACGTCTGCCAGGGACAGAACCCGGCTGTCGACGGCGAAGCCGGCCTCTCGGGCAGCGCGCTCGCTCAGGCCGGCCGAGGCTAGCTGGGGCCGGGTGAAGGTGACCGCGGGCAGCGCCGTGTAGTCGACCGACCGGTCCGCAGCAGGGTCCAGTGCGTTGGCCGCCGCCACGAGGCCGGCCTCGGCCGCGACGTAGACGAACTGGGGACCGCCGGTGACGTCGCCGGCGGCCAGGACGCGCGGGTTGCTGGTGCGCTGGTGGGCGTCGACGACGACGAACCCCGCGTCGTCGGTGGCCACCCCGGCGGCTGGCAGGCCCAGTTCGGTGGTCTGCGGTCGCCGGCCGGTCGCGACCAGCACCTGCGCTGCGGGCAGCTGGGCGCCGGAGACGGTGGTGACCCGGACACCGTCCGGAGTGCGGGCGAGGGTGGCGGCGTGCTCCTCGACGACGGTGATGCCGTCATCGGTGAACACCTCACGCATGACGTCGGCAAGCTCAGGCTCGGCGTGCGGGGTGAGCCGGCCGACCAGGGTGACCTTGCTGCCCAGGTGGGCGAACAGCTGGGCCTGCTCCAGTCCGACGTACCCACCGCCGATCACCACTATCGAGGTGGGCAGCTCGCGCAGCTGCATCGCGGTGGTCGAGGTCAGATAGTCCACCTCGCCCAGACCGGGCAGGTCCGGTAGCGCCGGGCCGGCGCCGGTGGCGATGACGTAGGCCCGTGCCCGTAACGGCGACCCGGCCACCTCGAGGGTGTCACGGTCCCGGAACCGGGCGCTACCGGCCAGCAGGCCGAATCCCCACGCGGCCGCGACGTCGACGTACTTGGTCTGCCGCAGGTCGGTGACCAGGTCCTCCTTCGCCTCGACCAGCGCCGCAAGGTCGACCGCGCCGGCAGCAGTGGCGACCCCGGGATGGCGGGCGACCCGGGCGGTGTTCCTGGCGCCGGCCGCGGCGAGCAGGGCCTTCGAGGGGACGCAGCCGCGATTCACGCAGGTCCCGCCCAGGACGTCGCGCTCGATCAGCACGGCCGAGGCGCCACGGCGGCGGGCCTCGATCGCTGCACCCATGGCCGCACCCCCGGACCCGATCACGGCCAGGTCGACATCGAACGCCCCGGTTGGCTGCGGCCGGGTCCGGTCGAGCGAGTCTGGAATGGTCATGGTGGTTCCTTCCGCGGGCGGGTGTCTACGATGGACATGATCGACCTTCCAGTGCAGGGGAAGGTCAAGTCAGGAGGGGCGGCGGGCGATGCGCATCGGGGAACTGGCCGAGCTGACCGACACGAGCACCAAGACCCTGCGGTTCTACGAGGACACCGGGCTGCTCCCACCGGCACCGAGGGCCGCCAACGGCTACCGCAACTACGGCCAGGAGACCGTGGACCGGCTGAACTTCGTCCGCCGCGGTCGCGCCGCCGGACTGACCCTCGCCCAGATCCGCCAGGTCCTGCACATTCGCGACGCCGGAGACGCTCCCTGCGCCCACGTCCACGACCTGCTCACCGAGCGGCTGAACGAGATCGACCGCCAGATCACCGACCTACAAGCCCTACGCGCCACACTCACCCCCATGCGTGAGCGAGCAGCAGGAGCGACCCCGGACAACTGCGCACCACAGGCCGTCTGCCGCTACCTCTGAGCCCCCGAACCCGCATCCGCCGCGACACACTTGCCCACCTGCTACATCTCCCGAAGCCCTGCTGACGGCGAATCGCCCTCACCTAAAACCCGCAGTCGACGATGCCGTCGGCAGCGACCTCAGCCCGTGCGCAGCGGCGCTCGTTCGCTCACGCTGGGTGTAGGCCAGCGCCGCGGCGGCGCGGACCTCTCAGTCACATCCGCACATGCCGCGAGACGCGCTACTTTGCACAGCACGTGCCGGGATACCCTGATCGTGCAAAGTTCGCCGGGCCGGCTGTGCAGTCTTCGCTGCATCTCGACAGCCAGTTCATTCCATGAATTAGTGACTGTTATGGATCTTACGGCCATGCCCTACTCCAAGTTGGGCTAACTGACCGTGTCTGCGTCTTTGGGGCGCCGGTCGACCCGCGCAGTGTAGGTTCCTGGCCATAGTGTCGGATTCCTGCGCATCTTGTCTGATGCAACCCGGCGAAGGACAGTTCGCCCCCAGGTTCAACGAGTTCCTCCGCCTCCACCCACCGCCTGAGTGAAGGCGGACAGGCCAGCGGACCGGGCCCTCCACGAACGACCTGCGGCATGAGCGTGCACTGATTGCTGGCGGCTAGCGGTGGCTAGCGGTGGTTCGAAGGGAAGTCCGACCAGCTCCAGGTGGCTCTCCCCGCAGAGTTAAGGGCGACGACCCCCAAGACCACGCTATCATCGTTATATGACGATGACATCGAACGAGGCGGGCGCGCTTGAGACACCATCTGCAGGCGCCGGGCTCGATGTTGCGGCGGCGTTGTTCCATGGCCTGTCGGACCCTTCCCGGTTGGCGATCCTGCAGCACCTGAGCCTGGGGGAGCACCGTGTGCGGGACCTCACCGAGCACCTCGGACTGGCGCAGTCGACGGTGAGCGCGCACCTGGCGTGCCTGCGCGACTGTGGCCTGGTGGAATCCCGGCCGCAGGGTCGGGCCTCGATGTTCTCGCTGACCAGTGCGCCCGAGCTGTTGGGCGTGCTGGATGCCGCGGAGCGTCTGCTTGCCTCCTCGGGGTATGCGGTGGCGCTGTGCCCGAACTACGGCGTCGGGACCGAGGGCAACCCGGCCCCGGACCAGCTGCGCACGCACGCCGGGCAGGAGGCGGGGGCGTGAGCGGCCAGGAGACCCCGGAGCGGGAGGCCGTCGTGGACGCGTGCGGGTGCGAGATCACCCGGCCGTCTCACACCGGTGAGGTGGAGGAGCCGGTCACCCGGCTCTGGCAGGTGCGGGAGGTGCAGCTGGGTCTGCTCTCCGGTGCCCTCCTGGGGGTCGGGTTGCTGGCTGGGCTCGCCGGGTGGGAGATCGCCGAGCTGGTGCTGGCTGCGGCGGCACTGCTGGTGGGCGGGTCCACGTTCGTCCCGGGGGCGTTGCGGCGGCTGGCGCGCGGCAAGCTCGGTGTCGGCCTGCTGATGACGATCGGTGCCGTGGGCGCCACCCTGCTGGGGCAGGTGGAGGAGGCCGCCGCGCTGGCGTTCCTGTTCTCCCTCAGCGAGGGCCTGGAGGAGTACTCCCTGGCCCGGACCCGGCACGGGCTACGGGCGCTGCTGGACCTGGTGCCCAAGGAGGCAACCGTGCTGCGCGGGGGCCGCGAGCTCGTGGTCGACCCCGGGCAGCTGGTGGTCGGCGACGTCATGGTGGTCCGGCCCGGGAAGCGGTTGGCGACCGACGGGATCGTGCGGGCCGGCCGCAGCAGCCTGGACACCTCGGCAATAACCGGCGAGTCGATGCCGGTGGAGACCGGGCCCGGTGAGGATGTCTTCGCCGGGTCGATCAACGGCGCCGGCGCCCTGGAGGTCGTGGTCACCTCCACCGCGCAGGACAACTCCCTGGCACGAATCGTGCACGTGGTGGAGGCCGAGCAGTCCCGCCGCGGCACCACCCAGCGGCTAGCCGACCGCATCGCCGGCCCGCTGGTGCCCGGCATCCTGGTCGCCGCCGGCCTGACGGTCCTGCTCGGCGCCCTGCTCGGGGACCCCTCGGTGTGGGTGCACCGGGCCCTGGTCATGGTCGTGGCCGCCTCTCCGTGTGCCCTGGCGATCTCGGTGCCGGTCACCGCCGTGGCCTCGATCGGCGCGGCCAGCCGCCGCGGGATCCTGGTCAAGGGCGGCGCCGCGATGGAAGCCCTGGGCAAGGTGCGCACCGTCGCCCTGGACAAGACCGGCACCCTGACCCGCAACCAGCCCGCAGTCATCGACGTCGCCACCGCGCCCGGCCACGACCGGGGCCAGGTGCTGGCCTGGGCGGCCGCGCTCGAGGCCCGCAGCGAGCACCCGCTCGCCGCCGCCATCCTCGCCGCCACCGACCAGGTGCCGCCCGCCCAGGACGTCGAGGCGGTCGTCGGCGCCGGCCTGGTCGGCACCGTCGACGGCGAGAGGGTCCGGCTGGGCAAGCCCACCTGGGCCGAGCCCGGTGAGCTCGCCTCGGCGGTGACCGGTATGCAGCAGGCCGGCGCGACCGCGGTCGTGGTCGAGGTCGACGGCCACCCGGTCGGCGCCATCGCCGTCCGGGACGAGCTGCGGCCGGAGGCGACCGAGGTCATCTCCCGCCTCGGTGACCAGGGTTACACGGTGGCCATGCTCACCGGTGACAACCAGGTCACCGCCCGCGCCCTGGCCGGGCAGGCCGGCATTGCGCAGGTGCACGCCGACCTGCGACCGGAGGACAAGTCCATGGTGGTCAGCCGGCTGCGCGCCCACGCACCCACGGCGATGGTCGGCGACGGCGTCAACGACGCACCCGCGCTGGCCACCGCCGATGTCGGCGTCGCGATGGGCGCCATGGGCACCGACGTTGCGATCGAGACCGCCGACGTCGCCCTCATGGGTGATGACCTGCGGCTGCTGCCGTTCGCGTTCGACCACGCCCGCCGCACCCGGGCCATCATGCTGCAGAACGTCGTGCTGTCCCTGGCCTTGATCGCGGTCCTGATCCCGCTGGCCCTCTGCGGCGTCCTCGGCCTGGCGGCGGTGGTGCTGATCCACGAGCTGGCCGAGGTCGTCGTCATCGCCAACGGCGTCCGCGCCGGACGCACCAGACAGCAGCTGCCCACCCTGGCCCCGTTGGCAGATCCGGTTCGGGTGGAAGGCGCCGCGGTATGAGCGACACTCTGCTGGCGGGCATCGCCCTCGGCCTGTACCTGACCACCCTCATCCTGGCCTTCGGGGTCCGGGCCTGGGTCCAGTTCCGGCGCACCGGGGCCACCGGGTTCGTCGGGTTCTCCGAGCCGGCCGGCTCCCTGGGCTGGTACGGCGGACTGGCTTTCGCCGCCGCGCTGGTCACCTGCACGCTCGCACTGGCAGCCGGAGCCTTCGGCTGGTTCGGCCCGCTGGGCACAGCCGCCCACGCACTCACAAGCTGGGGCGGGTACCCCATTCTGGCCGGTGTCGGTCTTCTGCTGGTCGTCGTTGCCATCGCCGTGGTACTGCGTGCCCAGTCGGATATGGGCACCAGCTGGCGGGTCGGCGTCGACCACCACGAGAGCAACACGTTGGTCACCACCGGCTTGTTCGCTCGTGTGCGCAACCCGGTCTTCACCGGGATGGTGATGGCGCTGGTCGGGTTCACGCTGATCGTGCCCACCCCGCTCACCGCCCTTGCGCTGGTCGTGCTCATCCTGGGGGTGCAGATCCAGGTCCGGGCAGTCGAGGAGCCCTACCTGCTGGCTAACCACCCGGCCGCATACCCCGCCTACGCCGCCCGAACGGGCCGCTTCCTCCCAGGACTAGGACGGCTACCCGCCGGCTCCGGCGATACGGCACCGGAGCGGCGCTGCTCGCGCTGAGGACGGCTACGCTGTGTCCGGCCCCCACCGCGGGGCGCGCTACTTTGCACTGCACGTGTGGACTGGGCCCGATCGTGCGAGGTTGGCCGGGCTGACTGTGCAGTCTTGGCTGCATCTCGACATCGGTGTCGAGATGCAGCGAAGATTGCACAACGGGCGCACTATTGCAGCCAATAACGCCGCGACTCTCCGTTACATAACTGATGGTTACCAGTAAGGGAGTTCGCGTGGAGGCGTGGCGGGATCACCCTGTGGCCAGTCAAGCGGGTGATCGGCTCGGCACCGCGCATGTGGCTCGCCGTATCGCCGACTTGGTCAAGGACACTCGTTGCGAGGCAGCTGGAACTCAAACTTTGGGTAGAGGTTGTTGGCACCGCTAGCGGCGCTGGTCGGGAACGTTCCAGTCTGGGCATTCTAGCCACCACGCGTTCCAGTGCTCGAGGCGGCCGTCTTTCACCGCAGCGTCGACCGCGGCGCCGAACATCGGCAGGTCCAGCTAGTTGGGGTCGGCCAGGTATGTCTCCAACGAAGGAAGCTGGCCCACGTCGATATCGAACGTCTCGTGCATACACGGGACCCACTCATCCCTCAGGTAGGCGTGCTGCTGCGCCCGTGCTTCCGGAGAGTCCTGCTGTTCCAGTTCAGCCACCGGATACTGGGCGCGACAGGTCTCGTCGGCCCGGTCGAAGTCCTCCGACATCGCCGCATCATAGGGCCCGTACTCCACCGAACCGTCCGGTCCCACCCCAGAGGCCGGGAAGCCTGCCTCCGCTAAGCAGGCCGTGTGGACTGTCAGCGATTCTGCCCACCCGACCCTCCGGACCACGTCTACGCCAGGAGAGCTGGTGGCGGTGCCGGAGAAATTCTCAGAGTCCGCCGAGGGCGCACAGGCAGACAAGCCCACGACAAGCGCAGCCATGACAACGACGCGACCATGTGGCGTGCGGCCGTGAACATCATCTGCGCGAGGCGGCATTTGATCAGCGCCCGAAACGCTTCTGCGCGGCCTGCTTCGTGACGCCGAGCGCTAGACCGATACTCAACCAGGAGTCGCCGGCTTCGCGTGCCGCGCGAACGGCGTCGTGCAGTTCGCGCTCGGCCTGAGCCATCCCTTCCTTCGCCGCGATGATCCGGCGGAAGTGAACGGCGTCGCGAGCTTGGACGGTCGCTGGGTCGAGCTCGTCCAGCACCTTCTCGATGTCGTTGCTGTTCGTCGTTGCCATGGAGGTCACCTCACTTCAGGAGCTCGTAGAACTTCGGTCGCAGTCGGTCGGCATGGATGATCCGGTCCGCATCGTGGGCTGGCATAGCGACCAGTTCCAGCCAGTTGCCAGCCCGGTCTGGCCCGATGACGATGAGTCGCTCCTCGCCGTACTGCTCGATCTCCACGAGTCGAACCGCGTTCCTGAACGCGTGCAGAATGCCAGCTTCAGCGATCCCATGCCTGAACGCTTGAGTCCATCAACTGCACCGTTCGAGCGTAGACCGCGATCCACCATACGTCAACCCTGGGTTGACAACGGTAGGTGTGGCGCGGCCGACCGCAGCATCCGGACATGCCGCGAGGCGCCCTACTTTGCACGACAGGTGCGGGAAGACCCAGATCGTGCAAGGTTCGCCGGGCCGGCTGAGCAGTCCTCGCTGCATCTCGACAACTCCGCACAAACGGCATCCGTATGCGGCAATAGGCTGATGCGTGGATAAGGATCACTTTTGCTTATCTGTCGGTGATGGGCTGACCCTGCGGACGCGGGGGAGCGAAGTGTGCACCTATCCCTTGCACCGAGATGCCGTCGTGGGGTGTGAGTGCTGCATGTTGGCCAGGCCTATCAGGAGACCGAGCAGCGCGCAGCCGACGAAGCCAAGGCCACGCCGGAGCCCGCCGTCCGGCCACGACGGTCACCATCTCCGGGCAGGCGACGGTGAGCGACAGCTGTAAGGCAAGATCGTGCCTATGTCGACGTCGATCTATGAGGTACTGGAGGAACTGCGAGAGGCGGCGACGTCAGAGGCTGACAAGGGGTCCAAGCTCGAACAGCTGATGCTGTCATACCTACAGACGGATCCGGTGTTCGCGGAGCAGTTCAGTGATGTGTGGTTGTGGCAGGAGTGGCCGGGCCGTGAGGGGAAGCACGACACGGGGATCGACCTGGTGGCGGTGGACCGGCTCACTGGGTCGAACGTGGCGATCCAGTGCAAGTTCTACGCGCCGACGTCGACGATCGGCAAGGGTGACATCGACTCGTTTCTCTCTGCGTCTGGCAAGGAAGGGTTCGCCCAGCGGATCATCTTCTCGACCACCGACAGGTGGAACCAGCACGCTGAGGATGCGATCCAGGGCCAGCAGGTCCCCGTCCGCCGGATCGGGCTGGCGGACCTAGAGGCATCCATCGTCGACTGGGGCCAGTTTTCCTGGTCCCAGCCGCAGGAATTGCCGGTCACCGACAAGAAGAAGGTCCGCCCCCACCAGGCAGAGGCCATCGAGGCCGTGACCGCGGGCCTGGCCACTGGTGACCGGGGCAAGTTGATCATGGCGTGCGGCACGGGCAAGACGTTCACCTCGCTGCGGCTGGCCGAGCAGATGGTCGGCGCAGGTGGCAGCGTGCTGTTCCTCGTGCCGTCGATCAGCCTGCTGTCCCAGACGCTGCGGGAGTGGGCCACCGAGGCACAGGTGCCGTTGGCGCCGATCGCGGTGTGCTCGGACCGCAAGGCCACTGCCCGATCCAAGGCGGTGGACGAAGACATCTCGGCGGTCGACCTGGCGTTGCCGTCGACAACGAACGTGGCGGTCCTGGAGTCGCGGCTGACCCAGGCCCTTGGTGAGCAGGACTCGATGACGGTGGTCTTCTCCACCTACCAGTCCATCGACGTCGTCGCCCAGGCACAGGTCCAGGGCATGCTGGAACCGTTCGACCTGATCGTCTGCGACGAGGCGCACCGCACCACCGGTGTCACCTTGGTCGGTGAGGACGAGTCCGCGTTCGTGAAGGTGCACGACGATTCCTACTTGCAGGGCCATAAGCGGCTGTATATGACCGCCACCCCGCGCCTGTACGACGACTCATCCAAGGCGAAGGCGGGCGAGGCGGCCGCGGTCTTGGCGTCTATGGACGACGAGGCCATCTACGGCCCCGAGTTGCACCGACTCTCCTTCGGGGAGGCAGTTTCTAAGGACCTGCTCGTCGACTACAAGGTGCTTGTCCTGGCAGTCGATGAAGAGTCGGTGTCCCGCACCTTCCAGCTGCAGCTGTCCGACGACAACAACGAGCTGCGCCTGGATGACGCCGCCAAGATAGTGGGGTGCTGGAATGGGCTGGCCAAGCGCGGCTCGGCGGAGCACTCCTTCAAGGCCGATCCGGCTCCGATGCGGCGGGCGGTCGCTTTCGCTGGCACGATCAAGGACTCCAAGCAGATCGAGTCCCTCTTCGCCCAGACCGTTGAGCAGTATGCCGCCGCGCACGATCTTGAGGATGACAGCACCGGTGACCCGGTCCTGAAGTGCGAGATCCAACACGTCGACGGGACGTTCAACGCCCTGGAGCGAAACACTCGCCTGGACTGGCTACGAGCTCCGGTCCCCGACGGCACCTGCCGCATCCTGACCAACGCCCGGTGCCTGTCTGAGGGTGTCGACGTTCCCACCCTCGACGCGGTCATGTTCCTGTCTCCGCGCAAGTCCGTCGTCGACATTGTCCAATCGGTCGGCCGGGTCATGCGCAAGCCTCCGGCAGGAGAGACCGGCAAGGAGTTTGGCTACATCATCCTGCCCATTGGCATCCCGGCAGGGATGACTGCTGAGGAGGCGCTGAGAGATAACAAGAAGTACGCGGTCGTCTGGGAGGTGCTGCAGGCCCTTCGAGCGCATGACGAGCGGTTCAACGCGATGGTCAACCGCATCGAGCTCGTCAAGCAGCGCGACGACAAGGTCAACGTCATCGGTGTCCCCGGCCCCGAGGGTGGTGACCGTGATGGCAACGGGGGGCAGGCGGTGTTGCCGCTGGCGTTCCTAGACGAATGGCGCGACGCGATCTACGCCAAGGTCGTCGCCAAGGTCGGCTCCCGCCGCTACTGGCAGGACTGGGCCCGGGACATCGCCGACATCGCCACCCGCCACACCACCCGCATCACCGCCCTCCTCGACGGTGGCGACCCGAACGTCACGGCTGAGTTTGACACCTTCCTGACCGGCCTGCGCGGCATCCTCAACGAGGGCATCACCCGCACCGACGCCGTCGACATGCTCGCCCAGCACCTCATCACCAGACCCGTCTTCGAGGCACTGTTCGCCGGGTACGCCTTCACCGAGCACAACCCCGTCGCCCAGACCATGGAGAAGATGCTCACCGCCCTGGACGAGCACAACCTCGACGACGAGAACCACTCCCTGGCCAAGTTCTACGACTCCGTGCGCATGCGCGTCCAAGGCGTCGACACCGCCGAGGGCCGGCAGAAACTCATCGTCCAGCTCTACGACACCTTCTTCGCCACCGCGTTCGCCAAGACCGTCGACAAGCTCGGCATCGTCTACACCCCGGTCGAGATCGTCGACTTCATCCTCCGCTCCGCCGACGACGTCCTACGGAAGCACTTCGACCAGGGCCTGACCGACGAAGGCGTCCATATCCTGGACGGGTTCACCGGCACCGGCACCTTCATGGTCCGCCTCCTGCAGCTCGGGCTGATCGAACCGCACGACCTGGCACGCAAGTACGCCGAAGAGCTCCACGCCAACGAGATCCTCCTGCTGGCCTACTACATCGCCGCCGTCAACATCGACACCACCTACCAGGACATCGTCCGCGGACACCTCGACGACAACGCTAAATACGAACCGTTCCCCGGACTCGTACTGACCGACACCTTCCAGTCCTACGAGGACGGCGACACCGACGCCCTGTCCGTCTTCCCCGCTACCAGCCAGCGCATCGCCCGCCAACGCGGCCTGCCCATCACCGTCATCGTCGGCAACCCGCCCTGGTCCGTGGGGCAGGACTCCGCTAACGATGACAACGCCAACCAGACCTACCCGCACCTGGACGCCTCGATCAGGAACAGCTACGCGGCAAGGTCAAGCGCGATCAACAAGAACAGCCTCTACGACTCCTACATCCGCGCCATCCGTTGGGCCTCGTTGCGCATCGGCGACCGCGGCATCATCGCCTACGTCACCAACGGCGGCTGGCTCGACTCCAACACCGCCGACGGTATGCGCCTCACCCTTGCCGAAGAGTTCAGCGATATCTACATCCTCAACCTCCGCGGCAATCGTCGACAAGGTGGGGCTGAAGGACGGCCGATCTGGGAGGCTTTTGCGAGGGACCGCGGGGGATCCATTGCGACGGTCGCTGTCGTCGTTCTGGTCAAAGGTGCGACCCGCACCCGCGACGCCCGTGTGCACTATCGGCAGGTCGGCGACTACACGACGGCGCGAGAGAAGGTCGAAGAGGTTAGGCAAGTGTCCAGTGTCGCGCGCATGGAGGGCAGGCGGATCACGCCGAATGAGCACGGCGACTGGCTCAACCAGCGTTCAGCCGGCTTCAGCACGTTCCTCGCCCTCGGTGACAAGGATGGTGGAGCAGCTATCTTCGAGCTCTACTCCAGAGGAGTAGCCACATCGCGAGACGCGTGGTGCTACAACTTCTCGCGTGATTCGGTCGGCACCAACATGCAGCGGCTCGTCCACACCTACGAAGAGGACCGTCGGGCAGGCCGCACCTCGAAGACCGCGAATCGAGACGGACGGCAGATTAGTTGGAACCGCAGCCTCCTCGCGGACCTTGACCGCGATCGCCCTCATGCCTTCGACGCGACCCGCATCCAGCCAGCCGCCTACCGACCATTCACGCCCCAACACGTCTACTTCGACCGCGGCCTCAACGACATGGTCTACCGGCTCAACGACCTCTTCCCGACGCCCGCGCACGAGAACCGCGGCTGGACCCTCACCGGCCCGGCGTCTCACTACGACTTCTGCCTGATCGCTGCAGATGCTGTTCCAGACCTGCACCTGCTGGACACCGGCCAGTTCTTCGCCCGGTGGCGCTACGAGAAGGTTCGCGACGAGGGCATGATCTCCCTTGAGTCCGACGATGGCGAGGTCGTCGACGGATACCGCAAGGTCGACAACATCACTGGGGAAGCCCTGACCAAGTTCCAGGATGCCTACGGCCAGGCGATCACCAAGGAAGACATCTTCTATTACTGCTACGGGCTGCTGCACTCGCCCGACTACCGGCAGGCCTACGCGGCGGACCTGAAGAAGTCACTGCCGCGCATCCCACTCGTGACCGACCCGACTGCATACATCGACGCCGGTCGGATACTGAGCGAGCTCCACCTCGGCTACGAGAGCGTCTCGCGCTACCCGTTGGAAGGCCTCGACACGCCCGCCCCAGGAGGCGATGCTGCCTACGACTTCTTCCGCGTCGAGAAGATGCGCTTCACCAAGGTTCGAGACCCTGAGACGAAGAAGCTCGTCGCGGACCGGTCGAGCATTGTCTACAACTCGAGGATCACTCTCGACGGTATCCCTGCGGACGCGTACCGGTACATGCTCGGGTCTCGGTCCGCCGTGGAGTGGATCATCGACCGCTACCAGGTCAAGACCGATAAGAAGTCCGGCATCGTCAACGACCCCAATGCCTGGTCACGCGAGGTCGGCAACCCCCGCTACATCCTCGACCTTCTATCCCGGATCGTCACGGTTAGCCTGGAGACGATGAAGATCGTGGACGGGCTACCGCCGCTATATGTGCGAGCCTCCCAGTAGGCTTCCGGCGCAAGCGCTCAGGGTTGGCGCCACTCTTGCGGGTAGCGGGCCAGGGCCCAACGGCGAAGCCCGATCTCGCGTTGCAGATCCACCCGTTGACGACGAGTCAGGGGGTGGGTCCTCGCGACGTCGTCCAGGATGCTCAGCTCGTCCTCGAGGCGTTGCCGGGATCGATCGAACGCAAGTCGGCAGCTGCGCGAGCAGAACATCTGCGGCCTAAAGCCGGTGCTGCCCCGTGTCGGGAAATGGCACGGCTGGTCGCATTCGGGGTTCATGCAGCGGCAGGAGGTCGGTGGCTCTGGCATCTCGGCGACGATCTGGAGAATGCGCCTGATCGGGGCATCCGGTTCATCGCGGAGTCTCGTTTGCAGGGTCCGGCTCATGAGGGGCTCTCGTCCGGTCGGGTGATGGTCAGTCACTCGAGGCTGGTTGGTGTCCATGACCTTACCCTTGCCCGTCATATCTATCCACTCTAGCGGCTGCATAGTGGATACTTAAGGTCACTCGGGCCGACCTGCGACGATGCCCCTCTGATGGTAAGGAGTTGACGGTTCGCAGCAGAGCGGCAAGGCAGCGTCCCGTGACGCCAGGGTTGCTCGGAGGTTTCGGACGACCAAGGCGTGCAGCAGACAATCAGCGCCTGAAGTGCGTTATCTAACCAGGAGTGCTTGTGCTTGTGCTCGCATCGGAGTAGGTTGCTCTCAGAAGGTTCACACCTGTGGGCTGCGCCCCTGGCACAACAACGAGGGCGCACCAGCTGGAACTGGCACGCCCTCGGGACGGACCTGATGGAACGCTCTAGACAAGCGAAGGATCCGTCATGGGTCAGTGTATTGATCGCCCCCTGCCTGGGCCACCCCTTGTGGTTCGTGACGTCACTTGGTCGTTTCGTGTCGACGGTGTCGTGACGGCCTGGGACTGGGAGAGGGGGGCGCCGGCAGTCGACGCGGTCTCCCGTGTGCGCCGGCCGCGCTCTACCTCCGCTCACCGGCACATCCCGGTGCTCGCGTTCTGTGCGACCACCGGTGAGGTCCTCGGGGTGGAGTCGGGACTGGAGTACGAGTTGCTTCTGGACCGCGACCGCGACCAGGCGGTCTCCTGGCTGGTGCCGCAGCCGTGCCGGTTGTCCTGGCGGCCGTCGTCCGGGCGTGCGCGGTCCCACGTCCCAGATCTTCTCGAGCAGCGTACGGACGGGGCAGTGGTCCTGTGGGACGCCCGGCCGCCGGACCGTCGGGACGAACGGTTCGAGGAGGCGGTAGAAGTCACCGCTGCAGCGTGTGCGGAGGTCGGGTGGGGGCACGAGGTCTTCACCGGACACGACCGAGTCCTGCGCCACGTCCTGCGTTGGCTCGCCTCCTACCGGATGCCGCGCCCGTGGCATGCCGCAGCAACTGGCGAGCTTCGCCAGGTTCTCGACGGCGTTGGCACCGTGTCGACGGTCCTTGAGGCCGACCGCGGCGGTGGACACCTTGTGCAGACGATGTGGCACCTGTTGTGGACGGGCGAGCTGGTTGCCGACCTCACCAAGCCGCTGACGGCCGCCACCCGGCTGACGTGGGCCGGCTCTGGGGACCAGCCGCGATGTCGGTGAGCGGGGCACTCCTCGACCTCTACGTCGGAGCGCGAATCCTCACTGCCCAGGGCATGGGGGTCGTCAGTGCCGTCGAGCGACACGGAGTACTCCTGAAGGATGCGTCCGGGACGGAACGGTCCGTCCCCTTCACGCAACTCTCAGGTCGGTCCGCGACGGCCGCCGGTGTCGAGGCGGTCCATGCATCCCTGCTGCCCTGGCTCGACAGCCTGGACGAGGCGACGGTCGCCGAGGCCAGGTTCAAGCACGAGGTCTGCACCGAGGTCGCCACCGGCTACAGGTACGGCCTACCGGAGTTGGCTCAGCCAGGAGAGCCCTTCTACCCTTTCGGGCCGACGTTCGGCGCCAGCGTATCGGCCCGGATCCGAGCGATGAGCCGGCTGATCAGCTACGAACGAACCGTCGACCGGATCATTACCCGACGGGTCTACGAAGGACAGATCAAGAGCGGCCGCGTCGCTCCACGGACCATTCACGACTGGTACCGCGCGTATGAAAGGGATCCGTGGCGCGGGCTCGTCGACGGCCGCAAGGTCCGTGGCAAGCAGGGGTTCGAGGTCCTCGACCCGACCTTCCGGCGCATCGCAGAAGACCTATTCGCGCAGTTCGACGGCACCGTCAGTGCGGTCAACATGCAGGAGATCGAGCGTCGGATCCGCCTCCAGCTGAAAAACGAAGGAGTCGAGGACCCGAACCTTCCCGACCGGCTGGTTCAGGAGTACCTGTCTTACCACTACCGGGCGCTGGGCGGCACCACCCGGGCCCATAAGTCCAGGCGGCTGCGCAAGGTGGCCGGGCACGAGTCCTACCCGGCCCAGCACCCCGGCGAGACCTCCGTCGACCTGACTCGCTGGGACGCCTTCTGCGTCGACGAGCTCCACGAGCGTGCCATCTCCGTGGAGGTCGGCACCCTGATCAGCATCCCGACCCGGGTCGTCCTGGCCTGCCGGGTCTACCCGCGATCTGCCACAGGTGTCGAAGCAGGCTTGCTCGTCTACGACGCGATGCGCCAGCTGTCGATGGTGGTCGAGGGCACCACCATCGACGACTTCCGCTGGGCAGGGATGCCCAGCAGCCTGGACCTGTCCGGCAACCCGCTGCGGTGGGGCCGACGGTCCCTGGCCGCCGACGCGAGCACCGTGCAGGGAGAGCACCAACTGCCCGGGGTCGCACCGACCAGCCTGCGCTCGGACCACGGGAGCATTTTCGTCAGTGAGCACTTCCAGACCCTGTGCGCCGAGTTCGGCATCAACCTGATGCTGTCCCGGCCGAAGAAGCCCAACGACAACGCCCACGTCGAACGGCTTCACGAGACCTACCAGCGCGCTGCCCAGCAGATTCCCGGCTTCAAGGGCAGGGCGGTCCACGAACGGGGCACCTTCGTCACCGACCAGCCGCTGCTGACCGTCGAAGAGTTCACCCGGCACCTGCACCGGTTCATCGCCCTGGACTACCACCGCCAACCCCACGACGGCCTCACCCTGCCCGGAGCGCCCGGCATCCGTCTGACCCCCCTGGAGATGCACGACGCCCTCGCCGAGGCGACCGGACGGCTCACCGTCCCCCAGCACCCGGACCTGATCTACCAGTTCCTGCCGATCCGGTGGCTGCGGCCCGGCCACGCCGGTGTGGAGTACAAGAACCTGACTTACGACGACGAGGTCCTCGAAGACTTCCGGTCCGTGCGCACCGGCAGGTTCCGACAGAAGGACAACGCGGTCCCCTTCCACTACGACCCCCGCGACGTCACACGGCTCTGGTTCCGCCACCCCGACACCGACCGCATCCACGAAATCGGCTGGCGCGGACGGCACCTGATCCACGCACCCCTGGTCGACGTCGTGCGCGACCGGGCACTGGCACGGATCAAGGAACGCGGCGGCAACCGAGTCCTGAACAAGACCACGATCATGCGCCAGATCATCGACGAGATCGGGGAGCTCACCACCGCACCCGACAGCGAGGAGTTGCGCACCAAGCTCAGCGCCGCCCGGATCAGGTGGGAACAGGCACAGAAGGACCACGACGAGGTCGTCCAGGCACACCGCCTGCTAGAACAGCAGGCAGCCTCTGGCCTACCCCATATCCCGAAGCACCAACGGCCCGATGCGTTACGCGATGACGAGGTCGTCCTGGACTTCGAGGAGCCCTGGCCCGACTATCAGGAGCTGGGTTGATGGACGCACGGATGTGGCACCGGCAGGCGACCGCAGCCCCGGCAGTGCCCCCTGATGCGCTGCCGACCGAGCGGTTCGACGCTCTGAGTGCCGATGAGCAGGACGGCTATTGGACGCAGTTGTCGCAGCAGCTGCCGGCGCTGGTCGTCCCTTCGGTGCTCACGGCTCGGGCCGAGCGACGCCTGGACGCTCTGGTCGGGGTCAACGCCCGGCGTCCGCCGGGGGCGAAGTCGGTGATCGGGATCGACGCCCCGTTCGCCGTGGGGAAGTCGACCTTCGTCAAGGCGTGGGCTCAGCAGACCTACCGGGACCGGGTCGAGCCGGGGGCACCAGAGGTGTTGCCGACATGGAGCCCAGCACCGGAGATGACCGCGGACTGGGTGCCGCAGGTCTACATCACGCTGCGGGCGGCCTCGAAGATCAAGGACATCAACGCCTCCATCCTGGCGTTCCTGGGCTACCCCTCCGAGGGCCTGGTCCGGGTCACCACCACCAGGGTGGTCAAGGTCCTGGCCACGCACGGGGTGCGACTGCTCATCGTCGACGACGTGCACATGCTGACCACGACGCATGCGGACGGCCGGGCGGTGCTGGACTACCTGAAGTTCCTCAACACCGAGCTGGGCGAGCTGGGCGGCACCCTGGTCCTGGTCGGAGCCCACCTGGAGGGCGGGCCGCTGTACCAGGACCCCCAGGTCGCCGGCCGGCTGGACAAGATCACCCTGGCCCCGTACGAGATCACCACCGTCGACGGCCGCGCCGACTGGCAGCAGTTCCTGCGCGGACTGGAAGACCTGTTGCTGCCCTACTTCGACACCGTCCCGGCCGGGACGTTCTCCCGTCAGCTGGCCGGGCACGTGTGGCGACGCACACAGGGTTATGTCGGCGACACCCTGCGGCTGCTGGTCCAGGCTCTCCTGGCCGGTTTCGACGACGCCCAGGACGAGATGACCCGGGACCTGCTGGGCGGGGTGCCTCTGTCGGCACGCGCCGCCTCGGCGGAGGCCGACCTGATGGCTGTGGCCGCGACCACCTCCAACCGGCGCAGCCGCCGCACCACTCCGGAGCCGGCCGGTGCGAACTGACCAGGCGCTGCCCGTACGACCCGCCTTCTGGGACGGCGAGTCCTTGTCCGGGTATGCGGTGCGGCTGGCCGACGCCAACGGCCTGCACACCTCTGCCCTGCTCCCGCGGGGGTACGTCGACGCCACCACCCCGGCCGCGGTCGTGACTCGCTTCGCTGTCGCAGCCGGCCTGACCACTGCCCAGGTCAAAGCCATGACGCTGGCACCGATGCCGCCCTCGATCCGTGGCCGCGGCGCGTGGCTGCGGCACGGCTGGCGGCTGCACCAGGACGTGACCTGGATATGCCCGGCCTGCACCGAGATCACCGGGTACCGGGCCCTGCTGTGGCGACTGGCCCTGATGCCGGTCTGCACCCGCTGCCACGTCCTGCTCATCCAACACCACGACATCCCCCACGCCCGACCCGCACCTCGCGAGCTCCTCGCACTGACCAACGTGCTGGCCGGGCTGGTCACGGCAAGCGTCGCTGACCCCAAGCCGCGAGGAGTGCTGTCCCGGCTGCGGCGCCGTTGCCAGGGGTTGGCCGCCACAATCGACCACCAAGATCCGCGGGCGAGTCCTGGCCTGCCGCCGGTGGACGTCGCAGCTGCCCGCAGCTGGGGCCTCCACCCCACGCCCGACCCCGCCACCATGGCCACCATCCTGCTCACAGCAGGCAAGTCACTGAACCCCAACGGGCGGAAGAGCCGCGGCCTTGGCACGTCCCGCCGTGGCAGTACGTTCACGACCACCGACCGTGACCGCCAGGAGTGGTTCCTGACCCGCATCCGTCAGCACGTCGCCCGCGACGGGCTGACCCCCGGCCACGTGCCCACCACACTCCCGCAGGCCACGCCGCGTCGACCGGGACAGTGGCTGTCGCTGACGCGAGCAGCGATCGCACTGCACATGCTGATCGCCCGCGCGCTCGAAGAGGACGACAGCCCCACAACCGCGTCGCAGACCCTCGGGGTGCCCGACATCCCCACCTGCCTACTCATCGACGCCATCCACTCCGGGCAAGGCCTACGCGAACGCGACACCCAACGCCTGGATGCCGGACTGGAGATCCTGCTGGGCGAAGGCTTGGTCGACTACCGCCGCCGACGCGACACCCTCCGCACCGTCACCCGGCTGCCGCGCGCCACGACCCGCCAGCTCCGCACGCCCCTCCCGAGCACCACCGACCACCCTGCAGGGAGGCTCGCGCTGGGATGGATCTGGACCAGGTTCACCCACGGGCCGATGCGCTCCAGCCCATGGCCGCAGATCCCCGACCGTGAGGTGTACGCCTTCGACGCCGCCCTCGATCCCGAGACCCGGCTGCTGCTGCACGACGCCGGCCACCAGCTCCTCGACGGCCCCGACCTGACCACAGCCCTACTAACCGGTGCCGAGGTGGCACCGGCCACGACCGGACGGAGGACCGGATGAGCAACCACGACAGCGGCACATGGCAGGTCTGGGACTGTGGAGACCTGATCGCCACCTTCACCGAACCCGAACGGGCGGAGGCGTGCCGGGCGGACCTGCTCGACGACGAAAGCCATGATTGGCCGCACCTGGCCGACCTGGCCAGCCGGTGCATCACCGTCGTCCACGTCCCCAGCTCCAGCACTGTCCCGGTGGGGCGACCGAGATGAGCCCGCTGCCGGTGCGTATGGTGCCCCGCCCGGGACAGGCACTGGACTCCTACCTTGAGCACCTGGCCGACGCCAACCAGCTGAGCACCGCCCAGCTCATGACGCACCTGCGCGCCACCAGCACCGCCCCGACCCGCTACCTCGCGCTGGCCCCCGACCCGGCGGTGCTGGCGACCATCGCCGGGCTCGCCGACCTGCGACCGGAGGACCTGTCCGGGACGGTGCTGACGATGCTGCCCGGCGTCGCGGCCGTGGACCCGGGGAGCAGGTACGGCCACCGTGACCTCGCCGCCAAGGGATGGGTGCAGCTGCGCGGCACCCAGGCCTGCCCGGCCTGCCTGGCTGACCACGGCGCCTGGGCCACCACCTGGCGGCTGCCGGTCGTGACCACCTGCACCACCCACGCCCGCCACCTGGCGATCACCTGCCCCGCCTGCCGGCGACCGTTCCGCGACGGCCGCCACAACCACCTGCGACCCATGGGGGCCGACACCGTCTGCGGCAACCCCCTCGGTGCCGGACCCCGCCAGCATTGCACCCTCGACCTGACCACCGTCCCCACCTCCGTCGCCACACCCGAACAACTTCAACGGCAGGCACGCACCGACACCGCCCTGACCGGACGACCCGTCACCGTCCTCGGCAAGCCGTGCGACCCGGCCGACTACCTGGCCGACCTTCGTCACCTGACCGTTCTGTTGCTGCACCTGGCCTGCCAGACCGGCACTGACGACCTGGCCGACTGGGCACTGGCGGTGCGCCGCGAGGCCGAGGACCGCACCCTGCAGCGAGGACCCAGGTGGGGCATCCGCCCACCGGCCGACCCATCCCTGCGGGCCCGAGCACTCACCTCAGCGGACCAGATCCTGACCCGCCCGGACAGGGACAGCGCTGCCGACGCCCTGACCCCCTGGCTGGCTGCGGTCCCTACCGGGACCGAGAGCCGGCTCGGGTGGATCGCCGACCGCACCGTCATGACACCCACCCTCACGTCCCTGGTCACCGCCGCCCTGGCGCCCTACCGACGCATCTCCCACCAGCTCGCCGCCCACACCGGAGGATCCATGACGCACGCCCGGCCCATCCCCCAAGTCCTGCCGTCCGACATCTTCGCCAAGCACCTGGCAGCCGACCTGGCCGTCACCGCGCTGGTCGGGCGCACCTACGCCTCGATCTGCCTAGCCCGGACCCTGCCCGGCATCCACACCTGGGCCGAGGCCGCCCAGGGCCTGAACCTGCCGTGGTGGCTCGGGATCCGCACCGCCAAGAACTGCTCGGCCCGGCTGCGGGTCGACAACCCCACCTTCGTCGAGCACCTCCTCCAGGCCCAGGAAGACCTGGACGTCGATGTCGACTACCGCAACCTGGAGAACCACATCGCCACACGGGTGGTCGAGCTTGGCTGGGCCACCGAGCAGGGCGACCACGCCACCGGCGCCGCCGCCGCGATCGCCAGACGGCACGCCTGCACCTGGGTCTGGACCCACCACGGCCACGCCCATCCCGAGACCGCCCCCGGCTGGGGCAACCAACCACGCACCGGCAAGGCCTGGGCCGCCTACACCCGCTACGAGAAATCCCTCACCCGGCAACAACAGCTGAAGCTCACCGAGCAGTTCATCGCGGTCGGGGTAGCATGATGAGCGACCTGACCCACCTCGAAGCGCTCACCACCAGGCCCACCAGCATCGTCGTCCTCTCCCGCGACCTCCGGGCCCGCATTACCGACCCGGTCTGCGCCAAGCCAGAAGCGGGCTGGCCCCAGCTGGAGGCCGACTACGCCTCCAGCCCCTCGGAGCGAGACCGAGCCGAAGTGCTCCAACGGGCCTGGGCGATCTGCTGCACCTGCGCCCACGTCGACCCCTGCGCGCTCCTGGCTGTCGTCGACCAGCACACTGGCCTCTCAGCCGGCGATGCCTACCGCAACGGTCATCGACTGGACGAGCGTGGTCGAAGGCAGCGCTCGTGACGCGACGCAGTTCGAACTCAGCATGCCTTCACCCGACGGGCCTGGCCTGGCTTCCAGTACGGCTGGACCAAGTTGGCTTCGGGCTGAGCGAGTTGGACGATGGCCGCGACGCTCCCACAGTCGACGCGCGCGTCCGCTGGCGAGCCGCCGAACTCCTTCGCGCTCCAGAGACCTGTCGTTGCGGCGATAGTTAGCCGGGTTCAATCACGCAGCCAGGCTCGCTCGCTCCGATTCTGAGTCAGCCGGGAAAGGCATCACCCCGAGTCCGCGATCCACCCACCACAGTGCCACGCACCCGCGGTCACGCGCCTCGTGAGGGGGCCGGCATCATCGACCTCCACTGCCCATCTGCGGACGTCTGTGCGGGCGTCCGGCCGCTACTGCCGAGGTGCGTGACAGACCGGATCCGCCGATGTCCGGATGCGTTCTTGGGACGGTCTTGGAAGCCTCATCTGCGAGCTACTGTTGGACAGAATCCCTGCCATCGTCGCGGGGCGCCCAGCGGATGGCTGAGCATGCCGCGGCGCAGGAAGGCGATGACTAGACTGGGAATTCCCCCCGCTGCGACGCAGCAGGACCTCTTGCGCAACGACAATGAGTGGAGGCGTTCGACCGCATGGATCCGCTCGGTCCGTTCAAGCGTCAGGAACCTTGTTGGTGTGGCTCGGGCAGGACGTACCGCCTGTGCCATTTGCGACTACATCGCCCACGATCGATGCCTGGGGACCCAGTCCCTCCGGATACCCCAGAACACTTCTCCCTCAGCCCCAATACATCTCTAGCTCGCGCGGCTGTGCCCCAAATGGCGCCCGGTGGAACGCCGATCTACGGTCCCGAGACTGAGCCTAGGGCTCGGCCGCTCCCTTTCACGGAAGTTGAACGCTACATAGCGTCAACTCCCCTGAGTGATTCTCCGTTGGGTGCTCGAGATTTAGGAACCCTACGAGTGAGGACGCTTAAAGACCTGGCTCGCCTGAATCAAGACGAGGCTACGATAAGTGAGGACGTGCTCGAGGACATCGTGCAACTGGCCCTCTTAACGTACGAGACCGTCAACGCACTCGCCGGGCGCCAACCGCGCCCTACGCTTGTATGGAATGACGAACTCGATCCCAGTAGACTTATCGGACGGACCGCGCTTCTAGCGGACCACGTGCTCACACCCGATCTTGTGCTTTCGGCGGCGACGAGTGAGGGCACCGAGGGAGCCGTCAGTCGTGCTGCGTCGGCTCTGCTTGCTCACGCACCCCTCATCGAGATGGGCGCGGTGATTCCTTCGCCAAACGGCGTTGTTGCAGCGGCTCGTGGCCCAGCCGTGGAGGCATTGACGCGCGCCGACCTAAAGAACGACACCCTGCGCCGATTCGTCGAAAGTCAACTTGTATTCGAGGGACCTACGGCGCGTGAAGTCCTCTTCGTCAGTGCCAAAGACGATCTCAAGGCGTTCCAAGATTTTTGGATGTATGCGCGCGTGGACCCGCAATCCGTCGATGCGGACGACGGAGAGTTCCGTATGAGGATGCTCAATCCATATGATCCTGTTTATGATTACCAACCCTGGATTCAGGACGTGCGGCGGTCTGCTATCGCTAAGTATGTGCAGCGAGCAAACCAACGGCTGATCTCAGCCGACCTATTCGGCGCCCATTACTTGGTGAGTGCCCCTTTCGAAGCACGCCTACTTGCTCGGAAGGGAGCCCCCACGGTAGCGCAACCTGCCCAAGTCGCCTATTGGGCCGACGTGCCGCTGCTAACGAAGCTGTCGCCCGAAGCTTTGGCTTCCATTCTTGGTCAAGACGAATCTGTTGAGGACCTGAGGCACGCGGTGCGTGCAGCAGTTCGAGAGGCAGAATCGACGGTGGGTCAAGTGGCAGCTGTACGCGAAACTCTCTCAGACATTGAACGCGCATCGGCAAAGCTTGAGAAAAAGATGCGCACTGAACGCGCCTACGGGGCGATCCTACCCGGATTGTTCAGCGGTGGGAGCATCGTCGTTGGAGGCATCGTTGGGGGACTGCCTGGTATGGGCGTGGGGGCCCTAGGCGGCCTCGCCGGTCTAGCGCCATACTTGGGCTCTCGCGCGACGAACAAGCGTGAGGCTAGTTTCGTCTTCGTGACAGCAAGGAGGAAAGCTTCCTAGCGGGACTCCGCCGGTCAAGCGAGACCTGAGTCGCTCGCCCTTCATCTCGACGCATCCACTGATGTCCTATTGCGTTCTGAGCAAACAGTGCGAGGTTGCGTGGCACCTACGTAGTGCTGTCGCTGAATCACGCATGTTGGAGTGTCACCGGGGGCTTCGGGGCCCTTCAACTTTGAGCGTGGTGGGGCCCTGAGGTAGGGCTCGCGGCCCTGCGCCAACATGGGTGTTGTCTAGACATCCCATGAGCGAGGACCGCGAGCGTGCACCAGCCTACGTTCGACGTCGATGCGGCGTCGATCCTGTTCAACCTGTCCGGCTACCGAGTCGTCTCAGCCAGCCCTGCCGTCGGCGATGAGCAAGCGCGGCAGGTGGTGATCGAGACGACCACGAGCGAGGGCGCGTGCCCGTCCTGCGGGGTGCTGTCCTCGCGGGTCCAGGCTCGACCCATGCAGCACGTCAAGGACGTCCCGTGCGGCGGGGAGTCCCTGGACGTGCTCGTGCGCAAGCGGCGCTACGCCTGCCGGGAGCCGCTGTGCCCGCGGCGCTCGTTCACCGAGGAGACCGAGCAGCTGCCCGCCCGGGCCCGGGTCACGACCCGGCTGGCGGAGCAGGTGATCACCGCCTGTCGGGCCGAGCCGCGAGCGGTCTCCCGCGTCGCGCACGAGGCGGACCTGTCGTGGCCGACGGTAATGCGGATGCTCACCAGCACCGTGGACCTGGATACCGGCGTGGACCGCCGGCACGTCAAGCATCTGGGGATCGATGAGCACCGATTCCGCACCGTGCGCTACCTGCGCGATCCCGACACCCAGGCCGTGAAGCGGGTCGAGCCGTGGTCAATCGTGTTCACCAACCTGGACGACGGGGCCATCCTCGACGTCGTCGATGGACGCCGCGGCAAAGTCGTCACGTCCTGGCTGGCGGCCCGGCCGCGGTGGTGGCGCCGGCGCGTGCAGATCGTCGCCCTCGACATGTCCGGCGAGTTCCGTGCCGCCGTCCGCAGGGCACTACCGCGCGCCCGGGTCAGCGTCGACCACTGGCACGTGGTGCGGCTGGCGAACGAGATGGTCACCAAGGTCCGCCGGCGCCGGGTGTGGGAGCTGCACGAGCGCCGCGGCCGGGCCACCGACACCTCGTGGAAGTACCGCAAGCTGCTCACCTGCGCCGGTGATCGGCTCACGCTGCGTCAGCGGACCAAGCTGCAGCAGATCCTCGCCGAGGACGTTGAGCTGGCCGTCGCCTGGGGGATCAAGGAGCACGTCCGTCAGGTTCTCAGCGCCACTGACACGTCATCGTTCCAGCGGCACTGGGCCCACCTCGAGCGCGCCGTGCGCGCCACCCGCCTGCCCGAGCCCGCAGCGCTGTTCCGGACCCTGCGCGCGTGGCGGCGGGAGCTGCTCACCTTCTGCCGAACCAGGGTGACGAACGCGAGGACGGAGGCGGCGAACCTGACCGCGAAGACGATCAAGAGGGTCGGACGGGGGTACCGCAACCACGACAACTACCGATGCCGCATCATTGGCTACGCGCCCCGACCCATCGCGGCGTGAACACCCGCGCCACGCTCAAAGTTGAAGAGCC
>NZ_JBQGWG010000021.1:0-56136 GCF_052073805.1 Ornithinimicrobium panacihumi
TGAAGCGCCCCAGGTTTGATGCCGCTTCCTTTCGAGTCCGGAAGGATGCATGTCATGCCGAAGAAGATCGATCCCGAGCTGAAGGCTCGGGCTGTGCGGTTGGTGCTGGAGCACCGCAACGAGTACCCGACGATGACCGCGGCCGTGCTGGCGGTCTCCCGGCAGGAAGGAGTGGGCAAGGAATCGTTGCGGCGGTGGGTCGCCCAGGCCGAGATCGATGCCGGCGACCGGCCAGGGACCACCACGGCCGAGCAGGCGGAGATCAAGAAGCTGAAGGCCGAGAACCGGCGGCTGCGTGAGGACGTGGCCATCCTGAAGGCGGCCACGAGTTTCTTCGTGGGGGAGCTCGACCCCCGGAACCGATGATCATGGCGTTCATCGACGCCCAGCGCGCCCAGGGGCACGCGGTCGAGTCGATCTGCCGGGTCCTGCGCGAGCAGGGCCTGCAGGTCGCCGCGCGCACCTACCGGGCCTGGAAGAACAACTCCCGCCAGCCCTCGGCCCGCACGCACACCGATGCTCTGGTGATGGACCTGGTGCGCGACCTGGCCTGGACCACCAACACCCGCACCGGCGCCCGTCAGCTAGCCCCGGAAGGGCTGTACGGGCGACGCAAGATGACCGCGCTGGTCCGCCGCAGCGGCCTGCCCGACGCCTCGGCCGGGGCGGTCGACCGGGCGATGCGCGCCCTGGGCCTGTCCGGCCTCCGCCGCGACAAGGGCATCCGGACCACGATCCCCACCAAGGACGGGCGGCGCGCTGGCGACCTGTTGGATCGCGACTTCACCGCCACCTGCCCGAACCAGACCTGGGTGATGGACTTCACCTACGTCCGGGCCTGGACCGGGTGGGTGTACGTCGCGTTCGTCCTGGACGTCTTCGCCCAGCGGATCGTGGCCTGGCACGCTGCCACGACCAAGGAGGTCGACCTGGTGATGACCCCGCTGCGGATGGCGATCTGGCAGCGTGACCACGACGGGCACCCCGTCGCACCCGGCCTGATCTGCCACGCGGACGCCGGGTCGCAGTACACCTCGCTGCGATTCACCGAGCACCTGGCCCTGGAAGGCCTGCGACCCTCCATCGGCTCGGTCGGTGATGCGTTCGACAACGCCTTGATGGAGAGCGCCATCGGCCTGTACAAGACCGAGTGCATCCGCACCACCGTCTTCTGCGACGGGCCCTACAAGACCATCGCGGACGTCGAGTACGCCACCGCTGCCTGGGTCGACTGGTACAACCAGCGACGCCTCCACGGCAGCCTTGGCATGATGTCCCCAGTGGAGTACGAGAACGCCCACTACGCGACCCTCAACCGAGAGCCGCAACCCGTATAGGAGCGGCACAGAACCTGGGGCGCTTCATACCGACCTGGATGTGGGCAGAGACCCCTTCGGCAAACACCGTGGGGCCCATAACGCAGTCGGCCTCCGCAGGCGGCTACACCGTCACGGCGACCGGCCGCGTCGAGCGGTTCGTGTGGGACATGGGGGACGGGACCACCGTGGTCTGCACCACCCCAGGCACCCCGTACGAGGACCGCTTCGGTGACATGGACAGCCCGGACTGCGGGCACCGGTACACCGAACAGGGGCACCACCCGGTCTCGGCCACCTCGTACTGGGTCATCACCTGGGCAGGCATGGGCCAGTCAGGAACTATCGAGATGGACCTGGTCCGGGACGGGCAGATCGTGATGGGGGAGGCCCAGGTGCTGAGCCAGTAGGGCAGGAACGTTCGGGGAGGGGCCTCGAGCGGCGAAGCAAAGATCGGGGAGAGACGCCAATGGCGAAGAAGTTCGACACCACGGATGGCCCAGGCGGGGCCGTCGGGTCCTTGCCGCCTAACACCACACCGCCCAAAGCCGAGCCGACCGCGGTTGCGGCGCCGCCGAAGCTGCGCCGCCGGCCGTTGCTGGCCCTGGCAGGACTTGGGCTGGTGGTGATGGGGGCACTGCTGGCGGTGTGGGTGTACCTGTCCAACACCGATGCCACGAGTGCGGTGGCGGTGCGGGACACGGTGATGCGGGGGGAGACGATCAGCGCAGCGGACCTGCTGACGGTCCAGGTGACCCCGGACCCGGCCCTGGCGCTGGTGCCGGCCGCCGATCTGGACTCCTTCGTCGGCCAGCGTGCCGTCCGCGACTTGTCCGCCGGGGCGCTGCTGACCCCCGATGCGGCCGCCGAGCAGGTCGTGCCCGGGGCTGGTGAGTCCGTGGTGGGTCTGGCGCTGACGTCCGGGCTGATGCCCGGGGAACCCTTGATGGTGGGGGACCGGGTGCGGGTGGTGGCCATACCCGGCCAGGCCGGGGACCCGGCGGCGTTCGAGTCCGCGGACACCGTGTTCGGGGCCGAGGTGGTCGGCGTGGCTGCTTCGGTGGATTCGCCGCAGACGGTGGTGTCGGTCCTGGTCCCTGAACGGGACGCGGCACGGATCGCGCAGTGGGCCTCCGCGGGGCGGGCAGCGTTGGTGCTGGACAGCCGGGAGGGCGACTGAGATGGCGGTCATCACGCTGACGTCGGCCTCCGGTTCTCCGGGGGTGACGACGACCGCCCTGGGGTGGGCGCTGTCCCGTGGACGGCCCACCGTGCTGGTGGACGCCGACCCCACCGGCGGTGCGTCCATGCTGGCCGGGTACCTACGCGGACAGATGGTGCCCCCGGACGCGCTGCTGGAGCTGTGGAGGGCCCAGCAGCAGGGCCGGCTGCGGTCGGCGCTGCCGTCGCTGACCATGTCCCTGCCCGACTCCCAGGTGGGGCTTCTGCCCGGCACCCGCTCGCACGCCCAGGCGCGGGGGCTGGTCGGCCTGTGGGAGCCATTGCTGGCGGCGCTGAAGGCGTTGGAGGGCACGGGGCAGGACGTCATCGTCGACGTGGGGCGTCTGGGCCTGGCCGGGTCGCCCACGCCGTTGCTGTACGGGGCGGACCTGGCCCTGGTCGCGTGCCGGGCCGACCTGGTGTCGTTGTCCGCCCTGCGGTCGTGGCTGGCCACCCTGCACACCGAGCTCGAGGAGGTCGGTGGGACGACGTCGCTGGGCGTGGTGCTCATCGGCCCCGGTCGGCCCTACAGCGAGGCCGAGGTCGGCAAGGTCCTGGCCCCGGTGTGCGGCGGCCGGTCCCCGGTCCTGGCGTCCGTGGCCTGGGACCCCAAGGCCGCTGCCGCGTTCTCCGCCGGCGCCCAGGTGCGCCGGCTGGGCTCGAGCAAGCTCGTGGCCAGCCTGCGGAACCTCGACGACGCCGCGCGGAAACGGATCGCGAGCAACACCCACGACCTGAGCGAGGTGCGGGCATGAGCATCGAGAACTACGCCGAGCCGCCCGAGGGGACAGCCAGCTCCGACCCGACCGGACTGCCACTGTTCACCACCCCGCCCACCACGGAGAGCGCCCCCGGATCGTCCCGTGGCCGTCGACGCGGGGGATTCACCCTGAACCAGGGCACGGGCGAACATTCCAGTCCAGCCTCGGCACGTGGTGCTGCCTCCCAGCCCGAGCCGGGTCGGGGCGACAACGTCGTGCCGCTGCAGAACCGGGACGCGGGTCGGGCGGGCCGGCACGGGTGGTCCCAGGACGGCCTGGACTGGGAGCTGGTGGCCAGCCTGCGGCAGCAGACCGCGGACCGCCTGTCACAGGAAGGGACCCCGACCGGGGAGGAGGACAGGGGCGCCCAGCAGGAACGGGGACGGGCGATCATCACCGAACTGCTGGGTCAGGAGGCCACAGAGCGGCTCCGGGCCGGGGAGACCGCCTGGGACGCCGACGTGCAGAACGCCCTGTCTCGGGCGGTGTTCGATGCGGTGTTCGGGCTGGGCCGCCTGCAGCCGCTGGTCGATGACCCGCAGGTGGAGAACATCATGATCTTCGGCCACGACCAGGTCACCGTCGAGCTCACCGGCGGACGACAGGTCATGGCGGCGCCGGTGGCCGACTCCGACCAGGAGCTGGTGGACTTCCTGTCGTTCGTGGCCTCCCGCTCGGAGGTGAACGCCCGCCCGTTCTCCCCCTCCCACCCCGAGCTGCACCTGCGCCTCGACGGTGGTGCCCGGCTCGCGGCGCAGGCGTGGGTGACGCCGCGACCGCAGGTGGTGATCCGCCGCCACCGGTTGACCCAGGTGTCCCTGCAGGACCTGGTCGACCTGGGCGCGTTGACCCCGGTCGCCGCCTCGTTCCTGGCCGCGGTGGTCCGCTCGGGCCGCTCGGTCGTGGTCTCCGGCGCCCAGGGCGCGGGCAAGACCACGATGGTGAGGGCGCTGTGCAACGAGATCCCCAGGTATGAGGTCATCGGCACCTTCGAGACCGAGCACGAGCTGCACCTGCACCAGATGCCCGACCGGCACCCCTACGTCTTCGCCTGGGAGGCCCGGCCCGGGTCCGGCGAGGTCGGCCCCGACGGGTCACGGGCAGGGGAGTACACCCTGGACCAGGCGCTGCACGGCAGCTTCCGGATGAACCTGAACCGGCAGATCGTCGGTGAGGTCCGCGGCCCGGAGGCCGCGGCGATGCTCAAGGCCATGCAGTCGGGATCGGGGTCCATCTCCACCACGCACGCGGCCCACGCGGTCGGTGCGGTGGAGAAGCTGGTCACCTGCGTCATGGAGTCGGGGCAGCACGCGACCCACGACTTCGCCCTGCGTGCGGTCGCCTCCGGTGTCGACGTCGTCGTCCACGTCACCAAAGAGACCCTGCCGGCCGACGACGGGAGCGCGCAGGTGTCCCGTTTCGTCTCCGAGATCATCGCCGTCGCCCTGGGGGAGAAGCAGACCGGGTACGGGGTCACGCACGTGTTCAAGGCCGACCCCGGGTCGCCGACCGCCCGTCCGCACGTCCTGCCGGACGACTACCGAGCCCTGGCCCGGTTCGGCTTCGACCTGGCTGCGTTCGCCCAGGAGCAGGAAGGGACCGGGGTATGAGCACCGTGCTCGTCGCTGTCGCCGGCGCCCTGGTCGCCGGTGGCCTGCTCGCCCTGGGAGCCGGGCTGGCGGCCCGGCCGGTCCCCCCGGCCCGGCCACGGCGGGCCAGCACCCGGCGTGCCCGGCTGAGTCCACGCACCCGGATGCTGGCAGGCGTCGGTCTGGGCATCGGGGCCCTGGTGGCGGTGCTGACCGGGTGGGTGATCGCCCTGGTCATCGCCCCGCTGGCCCTGGCCGGTATCCCGGTGCTGCTGGCCGCGCCCCCCGCGCAGCGGGAGGTGGCGCGGTTGGAGGCGATGGAGGAGTGGGTGCGCACCGTGGCGGGCACCCTGGGCGCAGGGGTCGGGCTGGAGCAGGCGCTGCTGCGCTCCTTGCGCTCCACCCCTGAGCCGATCAAACCGGAGGTGACCCGCCTGGCAGGCCGGTTGCGTGCCCGGTGGGCCACCGAGGACGCGCTGCGGGCCTTCGCCGACGACCTGGACGACCCGACCGGGGACCTGATCGCCGCCAACCTCGCACTGGGGGCCCGCCGCCGCGGCGGCGGCCTGGCCACCGTGCTGGGTGCGCTGGCGCAGTCCGTGGGTGAGGACGTGCGCGCCCGGCGCGAGATCGAGTCCGACCGGGCCAAGCCGCGCGCCAACGCGCGCCTGATCACCGGCATCACCCTGTCGATGCTGGTCTTCCTGTCCCTGTCCGGGAACTACATCGCCCCCTACGGGACCCCCATCGGGCAGGTGCTGCTGGGCACCTTCCTGGCCATGTACGTCGGGATGCTGATCTGGCTGCGCACGATGGCCCGCGGCAAGCCGATGCCGCGCTTCATCGGCACCTCCGTGCGGGAGCGTGCGGCATGACCGCGCTACAGCTGCTGCTGGCCGCCGGCGGGCTCGTCGGCGCCGGGCTGGCCCTGGTGCTGTTCCAGCTGGCCCCGTCCCACCCCGACCTGGGACAGGCGCTGGCCCAGCTCTCCCCGGCCGGTGCCCGGGAGGCCCAGAACGCGGCCCGGGCGCTCACCCAACCCCGAGTCAAGGGCAGCGACGACGTCCGCGACGTGCTGGGTGCCTGGGGTGCCCGGCACCTGCCGGCCAGCCTGTGGGGCAGGGTGGCACCGGCCGACCTGGCCGTGCTGGGGATGACCCCGGCGCGGTTCTACGGCGAGAAGATCCTGTACGCCTTCATCGGCCTGGTCGCCGGCCCGCTCCTGTCTGCCGCGGCCATGTTCTCCTTCTCCTTCCCGGTGTACGTCCCGGTCCTGGCCACGCTGGCCCTGGCGGCGACGCTGTGGTTCATCCCGACCTACAACGTGGTCACCGACGCCCGCGACGCCCGGGTCGAGTTCGCCCGTTTCCTGGGCGCGTTCGTCGACCTGGTCGCTCTGGAGATGGCCTCCGGGTCAGGCCCGCGGCAGGCGATGGAGGCCGCGGCCGCGGTCGGCGACTCCTGGGTGTTTCGTCGGATGCGGGAGGAGCTGGCACGCACCCGCTGGTCGGGGGTCACCCCCTGGGACGCGCTGCGGCACCTGGGCAACGAGATCGACATGCCCGACCTGCACGAGCTGGCCGACATCATGCGCCTGTCCGGTGAGGACGGCGGACGCGTCTACCCCCAGCTGAGAGCCCGCGCGACCAGCATGCGCTCGGCGATCCTGTTCGCGCAACGGACCCGCGCCAACGAGGTCAGCGAACGCATGACCCTGCCGATGACCCTGCTGGGGCTCATCTTCCTGCTCATCCTCATCACCCCCCAGATGCTGCGCATGGTGGGGAGCTGATCGACACGACACGGACCAACCCGAGCCCGGCCCGACACCACACCAACCCAACGAATCCGCACCGGTATGAAGGGGAGAGCCCATGAAGAAGTCCAGCATCAACTACAGCGTCCAAGTCGCGAGCTACCCGCAGCGACTGCGCCAGGAAATCAGTAACCGCGGTGAGCGGGGGTCGTTTTCGGTGGAGGCGGTCGTCATCGCCCTGGGCCTGTTCGCCCTCGCCATGACGATCGTCGCCCTGCTGACCGCCTGGGCCACCGGCAAGCTGGCCGGCCTGAGCTGATGACCCACCGGCTCGCACCTTGGCCCCGGGGAGTGGCGCGTGTTCTGCGTGCCACGCCCCGGGACCGTGGTTCGAGCTCGGTGGAGGTCGTCGTCCTGCTGCCGCTGGTCTTCCTGCTGCTGTTCGGCATGGTGCAGGGCGGCCTGTGGTTCCACGCCCGCGCGGTCGCCCTGGGCGCGGCCACCGAGGGCGCCCGCGTCGCCGCAGCGGAGAGCTCATCGGCCCGCGCCGGGATCTCCGCAGCCACCTCGTTCATCGCCGACGCCGGCACCGGCGTCGTGCTCAACCCCGCCGTCACAGGGTCGCGGTCGGCCACCACCGCGACAGTGACCGTCACCGGGCAGGCGCAGAGCCTCATCCCCTTCCTGAACCCCTCGGTCGTCCAGTCCGCGAGCTTCCCGACCGAGAGGATCACCGGAAGCTCTCGTGGGTTCGGCATCTCGGAAGGCTGGTACGCCGGGCACTTCGCGGGTGGATGGTGAGCGTGGGTATGCAACCAAGCCTGGGTTCGCCGACTGGCAGCTGCCCAGGCCTCCGCGGAGTTGTCCGAGGTCGACCCGCACGTGGGCACGTTGAGCAGGAGGGATGGTCGCGACAGCAGGGCGCAGGTCGTTGGCGGAACGGCCGGGCTCAGTGGCATGGACAGGATGCGCGAACACCTCACCACCGAACTAACGAGCCCGATGCCAGGAGGATCAGAGGGATGAGCGTTTGGGACCTCTTCGCGTACATCGTGTTTGGTCTGGTCTTGTGCCTGGCCCTGTTCGGGTTGTGCCTGACTGCTCACCAGGCCGGCGTGTCCGCAGAGCTGCGGTGGCGGCTGCACCGTTGGTGGTGGGACCGCCGCCACGGGCGTGGTTCCTATGACCTCGTCGCCGAAGCGCGCGCTGTCCGACTTCGGGACGCGTGGGTGGTCGAGATGGAGCCCACATGGAATCCCCACAATCCGGGACGTGAGAACTTCGAGCGGTGGGAGAGGATCGTGGAAGCCTGGAACAAGATGGAGCCCACGTGGGAAGGCACCCCTGAGGACGTCGAGCGGTGGGAGCACACCCGGCGCGAAGCGGCCCTGCGCGCAAGCACCCGGGAAGAGGGTGAATGTGATGAGCGTGCGGAACCGCACCGACCGTGACCAGAGTTCAGAAGCCGTGCTGGCTGCGATCGGCATTCCCGCCTTCATGCTCTTCGTGGCCTTCCTGACGGTCGCTGGCCGGCTCCAGCTCGCGATCGCTCATCAGGCAGTGGAGTTGACTGCTGTGCCGGAACCGATGGGGTTAGGGACATGATCCGCGCGCGCAGGGCCGGGTTCGACCGGGGGTCGGTCTCGGTGGAGATGGTGATCCTGGGCCCGGTCCTGCTGTTCTTCGTCCTGGCCGTGTTCTTCGCCGGCCGGTATGCCCTGGCCCAGCAGTCCGTCCAGGCCGCGGCAGCCGAGGCGGCCCGGGCCGCCTCGATCGCCCGGTCAGCCGGGGAGGCGTCCGGTTCCGCGACCGGGGCAGCGTCGGCGTCGTTGGCCAACCAGGACGTGCGCTGCGTCACCCAGTCGGTGTCGGTGGACACCAGCGCCTTCGCGCAGGACCCCGGCACACCCGGGCTGGTCACCGCGACCGTGTCGTGCCAGGTCGACATGTCCGATCTGGCATTCCCAGGAATCCCTGGCAACCGAACCCTGGAGGCCACGATGTCTTCCCCGATCGACACCTACCGCTCGAGGCAGGGGTGAACGCGATGACCACGAACAGGGTGAGGGCTGGCCTGCGGGAGCAGACAGAGCGCGGTTCAGTGGGGGTGTTCGTCATCGTCATCGCGGCCTCGTTCCTGATCATGGTCGGGCTTGCGGTGGACGTCTCCGGGCACCTGCACGCCATGCAGGAGGCCCGCGCGACCGCCCGTGAGGCCGCCCGGGTCGGGGGCCAGCAGGTGCAGACGCCCACCGGGGTCCGTGGTCTGGGGGCGGTGGCCGACCCCGGCCAGGCCGCGGCGGCCGCGCAGGCCTACCTGGCCAGCGCCGGGATCGCCGGCTCGGCGTCCGTGACCGGCCCGGCCAGCATCAGCGTCAATGTCACCTCGGTCTACCCGACCAAGTTCCTGTCGATCGTCGGCGTGCCCAGCCTGAGTGCCACCGGCACGGCGCAGGCACGGATCACCCGGTCCGTGGGAGGAGTGGAGCAATGAGAGTCCGTCAACGCCTTCTCGGCCTGGGCGCACTGGTTGTCCTGGCCGGCATCCTGGTGGGACTGCCTGCGCTGTTGCTGGCCCTGGGCGGGAATCCGCTGCCGGAGACCCTCCCCAGCCTGGAGGAGGTCCGGAACGCCCTGTTGAGCCCCGACGACGGCACCCTGGCCCTGACCGGGGCAAAGCTGCTCGGCTGGGTGGTCTGGGCTGCCCTGAGCCTCAGCATCGTCGTCGAGGCCGTCTCGGCGCTGCGCGGCGTCCGAGCTCCGAGGCTGCCGGCCCTGTCCCTGCCCCAGTCCGGCATGCGACCCCTGGTTGTGGCCGCGCTGGCCCTGTTCATCGCCGCCCCCGGCGGGGTCGTTCCCGCGGCCACGGCGGCCCCCGGCCCGGTCAACGCGCCGGCGGTGGCGGCCACTGCCCCGGTGACGGCCGGGGTCGGCACGGCCCCCGCCCCGGTCACGGCGACTCCTGCAGTGACCACCGAGCAGGAGTCCACGAGACCCTACGTGGTGCGCCCTGGGGACACGCTCTGGTCCATCGCTGCCCAGCACCTGGGGTCCGGGCACGACTACCACCGCATCGTCGACCGCAACCCCGAGCGCCTTGCCGGTGGCGCCGACTGGGTCACCCCCGGCATGGTGCTGCAGCTTCCCGCGACCGGGGCCGGGGCAGGCACCGGCGAGCAGGCCGGCCAGGAGCAGGAGGTGGTCGTCGAGACTGGCGACACCCTCAGCGGCCTGGCCGCCGAGCACCTGGGGCAGGCCGACCGGTGGCCAGAGATCTTCGAGGCCTCCACCGGCACCGTCCAGCCGGACGGGCGACGCCTGAGCGACCCCGACCTGATCTATCCCGGGTGGCGCCTGGACCTGCCCGACATGGCCGGGGGCCAGGAGCAGGAACGGCCGGCGCCGACCACCGCGGGTGCACGGACTACCGCCGACGTCGGCACCGCCCTGGGGGCCCAGCCAGACACCCCTGACGACGCAGCCGAGCCGGAGCAGCCCGCCGTGGCGAGCCCGGCGGGTGGTGCGGCCGCCCGGTCGGGCATCACCCTGGGTGCAGCCGCGGGCGACACGTCGATCGCCGACGCCGCCGCACAGGCCGAGACTGACACCGGTGGAGATGTCGGTCGTGGCGTCGGTGGGGACGCTGCGGGGCATGGCAGAGACGCTGGGGGAGACGGCAGAGACGATGTTGCAGGCGGTGAGGAGGACACCCCTCCGGCGTGGCTGCTGGAGGGGATCGTCGGGTCCGGGGCCCTTCTGGGAGGGGCGCTGTTCCTCGCGCTGATCGTGCGCCACCGTTCCCGGTTCCGGACCCGCCGCCCCGGCCGGGCACTCGCCCCGCCGGACCCGGTCCTGGCCCCCGTGGAGAAGACGATCCAGACCCGCGGCCGGTCGGCGGCTCTCACCCTGGGGCAGCTGGACCAGGCGATGCGCCGCCTCGGTGCGGCCTGCGCCGCGACCGGAACCCCCGTCCCTCCCGTGGCGGCCGTTCAGCTGGCCCGTGACGGCCTGTGGCTGCACTTCCGGCACCCGGCCGACCTGGACGCCCCGTGGCAGGACAGCGGGGACGGGCAGCGCTGGCTCCTGCCCGCCGGCACCGCGGTCGAAGAGATAGGCCCGCTGGAGCAGGACGCTCCGGCACCGTTCCCGCTGCTGGTCTCGATCGGCGCCGGGGACGACGGGTCGGCGTGTCTGCTGAACCTGGAGGACCTGGAGGTGGCCCTGACCGGGCAGACCGAGTACGTGGACGACCTGGCCCGCTACCTGGCCGCGGAGGTCGCGGTGAACCCGTGGTCGGCCGGGGTACGGCTGGACTGCGTCGGCATCGCCTCCGAGGTCGCCCCGATGAACCCGGCCCGGGTGCGCGTCGCGGACGCCGGCGCCGTCGAGGAGCTGGTCGCCGAGGTCGTCGGCGTGATCGACCGGGTGGGGGAGGGCGACGTGCCCACCGCCCGGGTCCGCCAGGACGGTGAGGACACCTGGCCGGCCCGGCTGGTCCTGCTCGCCACCGACATTGCGGCGCCGGCGGCCACCGACCAGCTTCGCCAGCTGCTGGCCCAGCACGCCGGGAGCACGGGCGCCTCCGTGGTCGTCCGAAGTGGCACCCCCACCGCCACCGCGATGCGCATCGAGGCCACCGCCGACGGGCGGGTCCGCATCCCGGCCGCGGGTCTGGACCTGGTCGGTGTCGGCCTGACCGCCGACGAGGCGGCCGGGTGCGCCGCGCTGCTGGCGCAGTCGGACGCCGAACCGGACGTGCCGATGCCAGCCGCCCACCACGGAGAGGGGAACAGCCACGAGGAGGGGTGGCGCGACTGGACCGACCAGGCCGGCGCACTCCGCCCTGAGCACGCGACCAGCCGGGTCACGGTCGAGGAGGAGGAGACGGTGACGCTGCTGCCCGAGGAGGATGAGGTCTACGAGCAGCAGGCGGCCACCACCGCAGGAGACCTTTCGACGTTGGCCCCCCGCGTGGAGCCCGACGTCGCCCGGCAGGTCCTCGACGCCGACCCCACCCTGGACGGCGACCTGGCTGCGTGGTGGGACCCCGACGAGCGCGTCCCCCGGCTCACCCTGCTGGGCCCGGTCAGTGCCAGGACGTGGGGCAGACCGTTGGGCGAGCGCAAGGCCTACGTGACCGAGATGCTGGCCTACCTGGCGCTGCACCCGAACGGGGTCACCACCGGTCAGGTCGCCGACGCGTTCGGGATCAGCGAGGCCAAGGCCCGCGACTACATCGCCCGCTGCCGTGAGTGGCTCGGCACCGACCCGGCCACGGGGCAGCTGCACATCCCGCACGCCGCTGTCGCCCCCGCCGCCCACGCCCGGGGCGTGAACGTCTACCAGGTGCTCGGCCTGCTGGTCGACGTCGACCTGTTCCGTCGCCTCCGTGTCCGCGCGACCGCACGTGGCGGTACGGCGGGGATCGATGACCTCAAGGCTGCGCTGCGTCTGGTCCAGGGGCGCCCCTTCGACCAGCTGCGCCGCGGAGGCTGGGGCTGGCTGGTCGAGGGGGACCGGCTCGACCACCACATGACCTGCGCCGTGGTGGACGTCGCCCACGTAGTCGCCACCCACGACCTGGGGGCGGGGGACCTGGCCGGGGCACGCGCGGCCGCCGAGATCGCCTTCCTCGCCGCCCCGGAGGAGGAGATCCCCACCCTGGACCTGGTCGCGGTCACCGCACGGGAGGGCGACACCGCCGGGGCGGTCCGGCTGCTGCAGGCCGACGTCTGCAACCGCGCCGACGACCCCGACCTGCCCCCGGGCGACCTGCCCGACCGGACCCGGCGGATCCTGGACAGGCACGACTGGCTGCAGGACCGCAGACAGGTCGGCTAGCCCGCGCCCCAGGGACAGCCACGCCCACGCGACTCTCCCGAAGGAGCCACCCCCCTCTCGCGCGGGGTTGCTCCTCCGGTGACCTCGACCTCGCCGCCTGATTGCTGGTAGCCCCCACGTCTGGCCTCCGGCTCGGGGGTGGGTAGGCGTTCCGTCGTCTGGGACAACCAGACCCGGAGAGTCACCGGCGCTACACCGGCAGCCGCTGCCACGTCCCGGGGTGACGCGCCGGCGGCGATCGCCACCCTGGCCCGGGCGACCACGACCTCCCTGGCTTCCTCGAGCTGCTCCCCAGCCTCGACCAGCCGGGCGAGAGCCTGCTCGGCCCGGGCACGGTCCTGCCGCCACGCCTCCACCACGACATGACCCCGTCGGGACTCAGCGTGCCGGTGCGATGGTGGACACGCGACCGCCGGACAGCCGGGCCGCCCGGGCGACGTCCTGGCTGGGGACCCCGGCGCGGACCGCGGCACGGACGGCAGCGTCCCTGGCCTCTCGCGCGGCCTCGTGCTCCTCCGCGGCCCGGGCCAGCCTCGCGGCAGCGTCCTCGACCGCCTCCAACTTGACCCGTTCGTGCCGTGCGGTGGCCCCATGTCCATGCCCGTCAGCATATCCACCGGGCCTCCGGCGCACCCCGACCAAGGATGTCCACCCCGTTAACGCACCGGGTCGCACTCCACGTCCGGCCGGGTCCGCGAGAGGCCGCGGGAGGTCCGGGCGTCGACACGCCCCTGGGCACGCGGTACCGCGCGGCGACCGACGGCCGAACGGGACGGCAACACCGGCGGTCCCCTGTGGGACAACAGGCCAGACATGGTCAAGCGTTCTGACAGGGTCAATGTGGGGGCGTTTGGGGACGCACCCTGACCTGCGGTTCTGTGGCGCCCCTACCTGCCGGGGCGGGCCGGATGTACGTGTTTGGGGGCGGAACCGGGAGCGTTCATTCGCGACCTTCTCCTCGTGAGGACACGAGGAGAGGAGCTCGAGATGAGCCTGGCGAGGCAGCTTGGACTGGAGCAAGCGGACGGGAACCTGCTGGTATCCGCGTGTGCCCGATGGCAGGAGTGGCAGAGGGCCCACCCGGTGCTGGAGGTGTGTGACGCCCTTCCCGAGCTGCCGGGGTGGGTCCGGCAGGCGGGGCCGCAGGAGGCGAACGAGGTCCTGCTGGCCCTGGCTGAGCTCGGGGCGGCCGACGGCGGCGACGACCCGGTCGCGACGGCGGCGTTGCTGTGGCTGCTCCTGCCTGGCGCGGTCGGGGTCGCGCACGCCCTGCGGTCCGTGAGCGATCAGATCGACGAGCTCGTGGCCGGCCAGCTGTGGATCTGCGCCCGGACCGTGAGCTGGGCCAAGGGCGTCGCGGTCGCGGCGACGGTCCTGATGAACACCCGCCGGGAGGTGCTGAACGAGCTGGGCCTGTCGAAGGAGGCGCGGGCCGCCGGCTACGAGGTCCCGACGGCCGACCTGGCCTACCTGTGCGGGCGGTGGTCCTTTGCGACACCGGTCGGCACCGGCACCTCGCAGGACTCCGCAGCCGGCGAGGACGCCGCTCTGCTGCGCGGTCTGCTGGAGGACGCCATCGCCGTCGGCGTGGTGACCGGCGATGACGCCCACCTTCTGCTGCGCCTGGCGCAGGCCGCGGACACCCGGCGCGGTGGCCGGGGGCTCGGGGGCCTGCTGGCCCGTTCCACGTCCACCGACGTGGCCCGGGAGTGGGGCGTGTCCCGGGCGTCGGTGACCCGCCGCGCTGACCGTGCCCTCCGCGCGCTGCGCCAGACCTACGCCCGAGAGGGACGCGCCGCGTGAGACCCAGAACGAACCGCCGCGCTTTAGGAGTTGTGATGACCGAACCTGAGGGTGAGGCCGACGTCGAGCGGCTCCTCCAGCTGTCCACGGACGGGCCGTACCGCCTGGCCGACCTGCTGGACGCCTGCGTGGAGCACCTGCGCGCGGTGGAGTCAGCCCGGGCCGCGCTGCGGCATCTACCCCCCGAGCAGGTCCGGGCGGCCATCACCCGCCGACGTCAGCTCCTCGGGGACGGTGACAAGCCGTGACCGTGGTCAGCGTCGCCGAGCTGCGACGCGCCTGGCACGCCGTCCAGGACGGCCGGTTCCGACCCGGGTCCACCGACCTGCCGCCGCGCCGCACCGACGAGCAGGACGACGCCGGTGACGACACCAGTTGGACGCCCGGTGCGCCGGTGCTGCCGGTGTTGGGCTGCCACGGCTGCGCCGGGGCGACGACGGTTGCGGTCGCCATAGCGACCGTACTGGCGCAACCGGTGCGGGTGGTCGAGGCCAGTCGGGCCGGAACGAGCGGCCTGACCGGGTTCGCCACCGCCGAGCTGGGGGAGACCGGGTCGGGCTGGGTTCGTGGCCACCGCGACCTGCTGGTACTGGACCGGTTGCTGGACGGGTGCGCCTCACCCGACCAGGTCCCGGTCCCAGACCCCGACCCTGACCTCGACCCGCAGGACGGGCCGTTGCTGAACGTGCTCGACGCCGGATGGCCGACGGGCACCCTGGTGCGGTCCGCCGGCTGGCTCCGCTCAAGCGTGCTGGACGCCGAGGCGGTGGTGCTTGTGACCACGGCCACCGTCCCCGGCCTGCGCCGGCTCGAGGGGGTCCTGCACGAGCTCGACGCGCTCCCCGCAGGGGTGGCTGTGGCCGTCCAGGGCCCGAGACGTCGACGGTGGCCCCGCGAGGTGGCCTCCTGCATCGGCCAGCGGACCAGGTCCCTCCTCGAAGAGGGCCTGGTCGAGGTACCCCACGACCCGGGGCTGGCCGTCCGCGGCCTGGACACCTCACCCCTGCCCGGGGGCGTGCTGAGCGCCGCCACCACGATCACCCAGCTCCTGCAGCTGGCCGGCAGTTCTATCCACCACCAGAAGGGAAACCCCCAGCATGTTCACTGACGTCTCCGATGCCGGTCTGCAGGCCGCCACGTTCGTCGCCGCCGTCTGCCCCCAGGCGCCCCCGGGCGCGCAGACGCACGTCGACAACATCCTCGGCTACGTCCTGTGGGGCGTGGGCATCCTGTTCTTCCTCGGCGTCATCATCGCGGTGGCAGCGATCGCCGGCGGACGCATGTTCGGCATGCCGCACGCCAGCACCGGCGGCATCATCGGCCTCGTCATCGTCTTCATCGCCGTGATCGCCTACCTGATCCTGCCGGGGATCCTGGACGCGATGATGGGCACCGGGTGCGTCTGAGATGCCCACGACACCGCAGGCGTGGGGGCGAGGCAAGCTGCTGGCCATCCTCGCCGCAGCCCTGGGTGCAGGACTGGCGCTACTGGCCGGCCTGGGCCTGTTCATCTGGCAGGTCCTGGCCGACGAGCCAGCCCAGACGCCTGCCACGAATGACACGGCACCCTCACCGGTCGTCCTGGACGAGACCACCCTGCCGCAGGAGGGGCCTGCCCGGCGCGAACAGATCGCGGACGCGCAGATGCTGACCGTGGACGACCCACGCGCCTACCGCGAGGGGCAGGTGACCACCACGGTCGCCGAACCCCTGGGCGTCCCCTCACCGACGAGGACCGGCCCGGTGGACGTCCCCACCGGCTACCCCCAGACCCCGGAGGGTGCGGTGGGACAGCTGGCCGCGATCGACGTCGCCGTCATCCAGGCCATGTCGGTCCCGGCCACGCACGAGATCTACCGGTCCTGGTCAACCGGTGATGCCGACCCTGCGGACTGGGTGATGACAGGCAACGTCACCGACTTCCTCACCGCCGCCGGCCAGTCCGGACAGACCAAGGAGGCCGGCCTGGTCGTGACCGCGACCCCCGCCGCAGGCCAGGTCAAGGGGACCGACGGGCAGGACTGGACGGTGGCGTGCGTCCTCCTGGAGCTGCACGCACGCCTGGTGGAGGAGGCACGCGTCGCCTACGGGCACTGCGAGCCCATGACCTGGACCGGCGACCGCTGGGTGATCGACACGACCCGGCCGGTCTCCCCGGCGCCTTCGACGTGGCCCGGGACCGAGCTGGCCGCCCAGGCCGGATGGCGGCCCTGGGCCGACAACCACTGAGAGACCAGAAAGGGCCTGACTCATGTTCGGTATCCCGAACCCGTTCGAGTACCTGGCAGGCAAGGCCGTCGGCGAGCTGGCCGCCGACGTCTGGACCTCCATCATGCTGGGGATCTGGGCTGCAGGGCTGTGGTTCCTGCGCACCGTCCTGGGCTTCGTGGACGCCATCCTCACCCCCGACATCACCGCCGCCGGACCCGCCGGGCAGGTGTACCGAACCACCTTCTGGCTGGCCCTGGCCCTGGTCCTCATCCTGGCCATGGCCCAGCTGGGCCTGGCCGCGTGGCGTCGGGACGGCGCAGACCTCGCCCAGGCCGGCATCGGGGTCGCGCAGTTCGTCGTCATCTTCGCCGGCTGGATCGGGTATTGCGTGATGATCCTGGCCGCCGCCCAGGGTCTGACCCGGTCCTTGATGCGGGCCATGTTCGGGGTCGAGCTGTTCGCCCACTGGGAACCCTCCGAGGTCTTCATCATCGCCACCGAGGACGTCACCGACACGCTGCTGGCCACCGTCCTGGGGTTCATGGGCATGTTCTTGTGGCTGGCCGCGATCGGGTTCCTGCTGGTCATGCTGACCCGGGCCGGTGCGCTGCTGGTGCTGGTCGCCACCGGCCCCATCGCCGCGGCAGGCCTGGCCAGCGGGTTCTCACGGTCGTGGTTCTGGAAGTCCTTCCGGTGGTTCCACGCGGCCGCGTTCACCCCGGTCCTGGTCGCTCTGGTGCTCGGCCTAGGCATCTCGTTGACCACCGGCATCGTCGAGGGCGAAGCCGACGGGCTGGCCAAGACGATCGGCACGGCGATCCCCGGGGTGTTCCTGATCTGCATCGCCGCGTTCTCTCCGCTCGCCCTGTTCAAGCTCCTGGCTTTCGTGGACCCCGGCACCTCCTCCGGGGCTGCGATGCGCGCCGGGTACGAGGCCCAGGGTGGGTTGCGTGGTCTGGCCGGCCGGGCCGTGGGGACCTCCAACGCCGCCTCGAGCGTGGACAGTCACGGCCGCTCCAGCAGCGAGGTCTCCCAGGAGGGACAGGCCAACCAGCGGGCGGCACAGGCCACGAGCTCGTTGGCCTCCAAGGGCGGGTCCGCCATCGGCCCCGTGGCCGGTGGGATCGGCGCCGCCGTCGGGGTCGGGGTCGGGCTGATGGTCTCCGCCGGCACCCGGGGCGCGGCCATCGGCGCGGACCTGTCCAACCAGATGGGTGTCGGGCACAACACCTACGTCCCCGACTTCCAGCCGACCCGCCGCACCGCAGACCGGCACCGCCTCACCCACCCCGAACAACGCGGCGAGGACACCGGTGGTGGCGGCGGGGCCGGTGGGGGAGCGGTCCAGGCCCCACCCCCGGCGCAGACCAACCCGAGCACCGGCGCTGGGCCGCTCCCCCCGCCCAGCGGCGCAGGTGCGGCCGGTGCCGCCGGAGGATCCGGCGCCGGAGCGGCCGGAGCGGCCGCAGGAGCGGCGAAGTGATGAGTCCCTGGCCGCTGCAGCCCCGCTTTAGGAAGCGACCGACCGAAACCGCCTGCAGGAGGACCCCACGATGACCGTCTACCGCGACTACACCCGAGCCCGCATCGGCTGGTTCTTCGGCCTCACCGGCCTCCAGCTCGGTCTCCTGGCCGCAGCCGTCCTGCCGGTGGCCTGGTCGATCTCCAAGCAGGACTGGGCCGCGGTGGGCCTGTCCATCCTCCTGTGGGGGTTGCTGTTCGGTGTCGTGGCCGTCCCGGTGCGGGGCCGGTCGATGACCGGGTGGATCACCTCGACCGTGTCCCTGGCTGCGGGGACCCTGGCCGGCTGGACCAGGTTCCGGGCGCGGGCCACCACCGGGCAGGCCAGACCCCAGGAGCAGGAGCAGGCGGACCTGCCGGGGATCCTGGCCAGCGTCGTGATCCACGAGGGCCCACCGACAGGGCACTCCCATCGGCGGGTCGCGTTGATCCAGAACCACTCGACACGGACCTGGGCGGTCACCGCCTCGATCGTCCACCCGGGACTGGGCATGGCCGAGGCCGAGGACCGGGAGGTCTACGGGCAGGGCCTGACCGAGCTGCTCGACGCGGCCGTGCGGGCCGAGCTGGCCTGCGAGGTGATCTTCATGGTCCGCACCGTCCCAGAGGACGGTGCCGAGCGGGCCGACTGGGTCCGGCGCCACCGCACGGGCAACGCCCCAGCCCAGGTCACGGCGATCAACGACGACCTGCACGAGTCGCTGACCGCCGCGACCGTGCGCACCGAGCAGTACGTCACCGTCGTGGTGCCCGAGTCACGGCTGGGCAAGGTGGCCCGGGAGTACGGCGGGGGAGTCAACGGTCGCGCCAGGGCTCTGTACGCAGCGATCGCCGAGGTCGAGTCCCACCTGCGCGGCGGCCTGGGCGTCTCGAGCGTGGAGTGGCTGACCAGCCCCCAGCTGGCCCATGCGTGCCGGACCGGGTTCGCCCCAGGGGACCGGGCCACCATCATCGACGCCCTCGCGGCATCCCAGACCGACGACGACGTGTGCACCGACGTGCCGTGGGAGATGGCCGGCCCGTCCGGCGCCGACGCCGCCGTGCGGCACTACTCCCACGACGCCTGGAACTCGGTCTCCTCGACGATCAAGCTGCCGGTCAAGGGGGCCGCGATGGGGGCACTGGCCCCGGTCCTGTCGGCACACCAGGACGGGGAGCGGCGCAGCTTCATGGTCTGCTACCCCCTGGTGCCGCCGGGCCGTGCCGACCGACAGTCGGCCAACAGCGAGTTCGGTGCCGACCTGGGGCAGTCGTTGCGGGTCGCAGCACGGATGAAGCAGCGCACCAAGGACGTCGACGAGTCCGAGAAGGTGCGCCGGCTGGAGTCCAAGCTGGCCCGCGGCAACTCCCTGACCATTCCCTACGCCGTGGCCACGGTCACGGTGCCCAAGACAGTCCGGGCAGCCGAGGCCGGTCGCCGCCTCGACTCTTCTATCCGCCGGGCGGGGTTCGCCCCGCTGCGCCTGGACCTGGCCCACGACGTGGCCTTCGCCTCCTCCGTGGTGCCGATGGGCATCAGCCTGACCCGGAAGGCGGGGTGAAGCATGGGCGCCTCACGCAGTCGAGTCCGTGGTGGCCGCCGGGGGAGCACCGGGCGGGACGTGGCCCGTCTGCTGGCCGACTTCGGCCACGACGCCCCGCCGGTACCCACCCAAGTGAGGCCAGAGCGGGAGCCGCGGGTGTTCCGGCCCACCAGTCCCAGAGGACCACGGAAGACAGATCGCGGTTGGGCCCCGGCGAAAGCGCCGGTGGCGACCTGGCGGATGACCAGTGACCAGGCTCCGGCGTTCTGGCCGTTCATCCCCACCCCCGCGCTGCCCCCGACCGGGGCGCAGATGGGCATCGACGTCTCCTCCGGGGCCGCGTTCCACTGCGACCCCCTCGGTTGGGTGGTCCGGGGCGATGTGCCGATCAGCAACCCGAACATCATGTGCTTCGGCAAGCCCGGCATGGGCAAGTCCGGGACCACCAAGGCGTTCATCCTGCGGATGATGGACTTCGGGTACCGGGCCCTGATCCTGGGCGACACCAAGGACGAGTACGAAGGGGTGTGCCGGTTCCTGGGGGTCGAACCGATCGCCCTCGGCGCCGGCCTGGGCGCCCGGGTCAACCCCCTGGCCCTCGGCCCGCTGGCCCACGGCTGGGAACGGCTGGACGCCGTGGAGGCCCAGCGTCGCGCCCAGTCCGTGTTCTCCCGGTGGCTGACCCTGATCCGTGCCCTGGTCGGGTCCCAGCAGATCGGGGAGAACCTGGTCCCCTTCGGGCCCAGCGACGAGGCCGTGGTCCGCACCGCCCTGGCCGACCTGACCGGGTACGCCGCCGGCGCCACCTTCTTGACCGAAACCACACTGCCCGGGCTGTGGCACGCCCTGGACAACCCTGCCCCCGAACTGGTGGCCGCGACCCGGTTCGAGAGCACACGGCAGTTCATGGACGAGACCCGCCTGCTGCGCGACGCCCTGGGCCAGCTGGTCAACGGCGCCCTGGCCGGCATGTTCGACGCGCACACCAACTTCGACATCGACTGGCTCGCGCCGATCCAGTCCCTGTCCCTGTCCCGGCTGCCCCAGGAGGCCGTGGGCATCGCCCTGACGTGTCTGGGCTCCTGGGGCGCCGGCCAACGCGAGGTCGTCTCCAGGACCGACCAGCGCGTGGTCGTCCGTGACGAGGCGTGGCGGCAACTGCGGCTGGGGCCGGAGGCCGTCAAGGCGTTCGACGCCGACATGCGCCTGTCCCGTGGTTTCGCCGGCCAGGGCGGGGACATCCAGTACGCGGTCGCGCACAAACCTTCCGACCTGCTCTCCGCCGGCGACGAGGGCTCGGTGGCCCAGACCATCGCCCGGGACATGCTGCACCTGGCCGACATCAAGATCTTGCACGGCCAGGGCCCCAAGGTCGCAGGCGAGCTCGACGAGATCCTGGGCCTGGGTCCGTTGGCCGTGCACGCCATCACCACCTGGGCGCGGCAGGAACCGGGCCGGGCCGTGTGGCAGGTGGGGGACCGCATGTTCAAGGTGGCCACCGTCCTGCACCCCCTCGAGGCCGCACTGGCCAACACCAACACCGGTATCGAATCGGCCAGGTGAGGTGAGTGAAAGGCGCCCTCGCCGTCCTGGCCGCCCTCGCGGTGCTGCTGGGATCTCCCCTGGCCACCGCGGTGCTCGTGGCCTCGGTAGGCACGCCCGCGATGGCCGAGGAGCACCGCACCCTCTTCTGCGAGGGGACCCTTCCCGTCACCGGGGACTGGCGGCCACCGTACGAGACCGCCTACACCCAGACCTCGCAGTTCGGACAGCGCTTCCACCCGATCCACCAGGAATGGCGCCTGCACGCCGGGGTCGACCTTGTCTCCCAGCCGGCGGGCGCACCGGTGGTCGCCGCCGCGGCCGGCACGGTCACCGCGGCCGGGTGGACAGGCGGGGGAGGAAACACTGTCAGCATCGACCACGGCGGTGGCACCAGCAGCCGCTATTTGCATCTCGCCCACCCCAGTGACCTGTCCGTCGGGGACCGGGTCCACATCGGTCAACGGGTCGGCACCGAGGGGTCCACCGGCGACTCCACCGGTTCACACCTGCACTTCGAGATCCACCAGGACGGGCAACCGATCGACCCGGTGCCGTTCATGCTCGAGCGCGGTGCCACCCTCAACGGTGTCGCCGTGGCACCCTCCCCACCGCCGGGGGAGGAACCGTTGCCACCGTGGGTGCCTGAACTCCCCGAGGACGGGGAGGGTGGCATCGGGTTCGAGCTGCCCGCCCCGGGGGAGCCCCGCCAGGACTCCCTGCACAACCCGTCCCTGCCGATCCCGTCGGGAATCCAGGAGCTGTACGAGCAGGCCGGGTCGCAGTACGCGATTCCGTGGACCCTGCTGGCAGGGATCGGGATGGCCGAGACTGCCCACGGGGCCAACACCGGCACCAGCTCGGCGGGTGCGCGGGGCCTCATGCAGTTCATGCCGGCCACCTTCGCCGCCTACGGGGTCGACGGGGACGGGGACGGGCTGGCCGACATCGACAACGACGCCGACTCCGTCCACTCCGCGGCCAACTACCTGACCGCCTCCGGGGTGCACCGAGGCGAGGAGGGGGTGCGTGATGCGCTGTTCGCCTACAACCACGCCGACTGGTACGTCAACGACGTCCTGTACTACGCCCAGCAGTATGGGGGTGGATTGGTGCTGGGAGACCCGTTGCATTGTGACGGCCAGGGCGGCAACCCCGACCTGCCCCCGGTCAGCAGCGAACGGGTGGCCCAGATGCTGGCGTTCGCGGCCGGACAGGAGGGGGACTCCTACATCCTGGGCGCCGGTGGGCCCGACGCCTGGGACTGCTCCTCGCTGACCCAGACCGCGATGGCCCAGATCGGGATCACCGCCCCCCGCACCGCCCAGGCCCAGCGGGACTGGCTGGCGATGGGCAACGGGTTCCGCGTGCCCCTCGACCAGGCCCAACCGGGGGACCTGTTCTTCTTCGACTCCTACCTGGGCCCGCACACCATCGGGCATGTCGGGTTCGTCTGGGACCCGGCCACCCACACCAGCATCGAGGCCGCCAACCCCGCCAAAGGGGTCGGCTTCTTCAGCTACGAGCACGCGCTGGACAACAACATCTTCGAGATCTGGCGCCTGGGCAACATCGACGACAACCCGAAAGCACCCAGTTGAGTCCCTGGGCCGTCCTCGTCCGCTTTAGGACGCAGAACAGTTCCCCCCCGACCCGGAGATGAGGAAGCGATGCAGCAGGACAGACTCAGGAACCCGCACCCGTGGACCTACGAGATCCCCCTGGCGATCGTGCTGACCCTGGTGCTGATCGCGGTGCTGGGCGTGCACACCGGGCGGGCCGTGGCCAACCTCCTCGCCGGCGGCGGATGGGGCTGGCCCCCCGCCACCGAGCTGTTCCGCAGCCTGCCCGGACTGTGGCGCGGGGACGCCGGCGCCGGACTGACCAACCCGGGCGTCGTCGCCGAACCGGGGGCGTTGCGGGCCTGGGTGCTCATCACGGCGGCACTCAACCTGCTCGGCACTCTGGTCCTGTCCGTGGTGGCCTACCAGCGCTGGGGACCGGGCCGGCTGCGGGGCATGGCCTCCCGGACCGAGGCCGCGTCGCTGCTGGGACTGCCCCGGCTGCGTAAGCACCGCGCCGTCATCCGGCCCGACCTCTACGGAAAGGACCCGCGATGAACCTGGCCAACCCCTTCGGTCGCGGTCACCGTTTCGACCCTCGGGACGCGGGATGGAACCTTGGACGGTCCACCGCCCCCGCCGGGGTCGACCTGTGGGTGCCGTGGGACCGCACCGCCGGGGTCATCGGACCCCAAGGCTCAGGCAAGACCCTGGACCTGCTCACCCCCGCCCTGCTCGACGCACCCGGGGCTGCCCTGGTCACCCTCACCAAACCCGACGACCTGCTCCTGACGTTCACCGCCCGCTCCACCCACGGGCGTCCCTGCGTCGTGCTCGACCCGTTCGGGCTGGTGCCCGGTCTCCCGGAGCTCGTGTGGGACCCGATCGAGGGGTGCGTGGACGCGGTCGTGGCCGAGCGGCGGGCCAAGGCGTTCACCGCCGGCACCATCAAAGGTGCTGTGGCCGAGGGGTACGGGGACCAGGCCGCCCGGTTCTACGCCGCTGAGGCCGCCAAGGTCATCCAGGCCTACTTCCACGCGGCCGCGCTGACCAGCCGCACCCTGGACGACGTGCTGGAGTGGGTCGCCGACCCACGCTCCACCGTCGAACCCGCCGAGATCCTGCGCACCCACCCCCAGGCCGCCCGGTTCTGGCACGGACTGCTGCACGGGGCCCTGCACGGAGACGAACGCACCGCCGGCAACACCGTCACCACCGTGCAGCAGGCCCTGTCGTTGTTCTTCCAGGAACCGATGCGCCAGCGGTGCGTCCCCGGCCCCGGGCGACCGGCCACCAACATCGCCGAGGTCCTCGCCGGCGGCGGCACCATCTACCTGCTCGGCCGGGAAGACCCCTACGCCTCGGCCTCCCCGCTGATGACCGCCCTGGCCGAGCACGTCCTGGACACCGCCCTGGGCATGGCCCAACGGTCCGGCTGGGGCAGGTTGTGCCCGCCCCTGCTCGCCTGCCTGGATGAGCTGCCCTCCACCGCGCCGCTGCCCACCCTGCGGACCCGGATGGCCAACGAACGTGCCCTGGGCCTGTCCTTCATCTGGGCCGCGCAGACCCGCGCCCAGCTCGACTCGATCTTCGGCCAGCAGGAAGCCCGCGCCGTGCTCGGCCTGACCAACAACCTGGTGCTGTTCGGCGGGTCCAAGGACGTCGCCTTCAACCAGGAGGTCTCCGACCTCGTCGGCAAGGTCCGCGTCGGCCGGGCCACCTGGAACACCGGGCACCGCGGCGGACGCACCTACTCGGCCGAGGACATCCCCGTCCTGACCGGATCGGAGATCCGCCAAATCAAAGACCGGCACGCCCTGGTCATCTCCGAGAACGGCAAACCGGTCATGGCCCGGCTCCACCGCTGCATCGACGGTAAACCCGGCAAGCGACTCCTGGCCGACCAGGCCATGCTCCGCAAGCAGATCGGTGGCCACCGGCGAGCCACCATCACCCCCGAGGCCCGAACCACAGCAGCCCTGGCCGCGGCCCGCCAGCACGGCCTCATCACAGCGGAGTACGACCGGTGAGCACGACCCACCAGGCAGGAGAACAGGGACGGGTGCGCTACCCCCTGGCCCGGCCCTTCCCCGCCCCCGGCCCGTTGATCGTCCACGCCTACCGGGAACTCGACATCGCCCTCAACGGGGACGACGCGGCACGCAAGGCGGTCGGCCACCCCAGCAAGCTGCCCCGCCCCTGGGACCCCGGAACCCTCACCGACCCGCCCATGCGGACCGAGCTGTGGGAGTGGCTCGAGGCCGTTGTCGAATGGGTCAACAGCGAACACGTCTGGGACCCCTCCTACCTCGTCCCGCCGTGCTGGCCCGCCCACCCCCACCTGGTCCACGAGATCGCCGTCCTGGCCGACCAGCGCCGCAAAGCAGGCCAGGCCATCGCCAGCGACGCCCTCGAGGAATGGCACCGCTACGCACTGCCCGCCTTCTTCGACCGCCGCAAGACCCGACTACGCACAGCCTGCGACAGCCGCCACCACGACTGGCCAGCCCGCCCCGCCCACGTCCGCTTCCAGGACGCCCACGAGCACCGGGCCCGGCACTACACCGGCGACGTCGACCACCACCGCCAGCTGGTGCAACCCCCAGACCAGACCCAGCAGATCCCACGCCTGCACGTCGTCGACGGCCACCGGGTCGACCCCCTTACCGGTGAGGTGCACTAGGTGACAGGGTCATCGACTAGAAGAGCGCCTGGTGGATCACCTGGACTCCCGACCGGCGGCATGTGCGGATGCTGCTACTGAGGTAGCAATGTTCATCCTACCTGAGTAGGATGGATCAATGAAGGTGAGCGTGAGTCTGAGCGAGGAGGATCTCGCGGCCCTCGACCGGTACGTCGAAGAAGCTGGCCTCGAGTCGAGGTCCGCTGCCGTCCAGCAGGCCATCCGCCGCCTGCGGGACCCGCAGCTGGAGGCGGCCTATGCCGCCGCCTGGGAGGAGTGGGCCGTCGCGGGGGATGAAGACGCGTGGGCATCAGCGTCCTCGGACGGGCTCATCGATGCTGCGCGGTGAGATCCTTCTCGTCGATCTGGATCCAGTGCGCGGTAGCGAGGCCAACAAGCGGCGCCCCGCGGTGCTCGTCAGCAATGATCGGGCGAACACCATGGCGCAACGACTCGGTCGTGGAGTAGTCACCGTCGTGCCCGTCACCAGCAACGTGGAGCGGGTCTTCCCGTTCCAGGTGTTGCTGCCAGCTGACGAGACAGGACTGCGGGTGGACTCCAAGGCTCAGGCGGAGCAGGTGCGCTCGGTCGCAGTCGAGCGGGTCGGTTCTGCACTAGGCCGGGTGCCGCCTCGCCTCATGGCTGCGGTCGACGAAGCGTTGCGGCTCCATCTGCAGCTGTGACCGCCCGCCGCGCGGCAGATCCGTGCGCCTGGACGCTCCTGAGGGCTTCGGCGCCGACAGTCGCGGAGCCTGCTGCACGTGGTGTAGCTGGGGGTCACGGCCGGCCTGAGAGGCGCTGTCCGCCGCTGGGTGGTTGCCTGTGTGCCAGTCCGGCAGAAAGGCTTTGACCGACGTGGACATCAACCTGCTCCTGGCGTTGTTTGCTGGGGCGCTCTTGACCTTTGCCGCTTTCTCGACGGTGTTGCAGCGGGCCAGCTTGCCCGGGCCGCTGCTGTGCCTGTCCTTCGGAGCAGTGATCGGCCCGCACGCCTTTGATCTCATGCGGATCGAGGACTTCGGGGTGCCGACCGGGACTCTGCTCGAGCAGGCGGCCAGGATCACCCTGGCGGTGGGGCTTGCTGGCGTTGCGTTGCGCCTGCCGCACGGTTACTGGCGGGCCAATTCTCGCTGGATCGTCGCCATCATCGGCCTAGGGATGCTGCTCATGCTTGTCGTCGCCACGGGTTTGGCATGGTGGGGACTGGGAGTGCCCTTCCTGGTGGCACTGCTGGTGGGCGCGATCGTGACGCCGACGGACCCGGTGGTCACGACCCCCATCGTGACCGGATCCCTGGCTGAGGAGAAGGTGCCCGAGAAGGTGCGGCACAACCTCTCGGCCGAGAGCGGGATCAACGACGGCCTGGGATACCTGTTCGTCATGGCACCCGTCCTGCTGATCACCAAGCCGGACCAGGCGTGGCAGGAGCTGGTGACCAAGGTCCTGCTGCGGGAGGTGGTGGGCGCGGCGGTGTTCGGTGCCGTCGCGGGCCTCATCCTGGGCAAGTTGTTCATCCTGGTCCGGGACCACGGGTTGATGGAGGAGAGCTCTTACCTGGCGTTCATCGTCCCGCTCGCCCTTGTGCTGCTGGGCGGTGGCAAGTTGCTGGGCACCGACGCGCTCCTGGCCGTGTTCGTCGGTGCCGCGGTGTTCGGCCAGGTCATCCCCCAACGTGAGGAGGCTGAGGAGGACAAGGTGCACGACGCCGTGGCCCGGCTCTTCCTGTTGCCGATCTTCATCCTGCTGGGTCTAGCACTGCCCATCGGCGAGTGGGCCGGACTCGGCTGGGCGCCGGTCGTGATCCTCACGGGGACCGTCCTGCTCCGGCGGCTGGTAACGATCTGGGCGCTACGGCCCGTGCTCAAGAGTGTGCATGACCGTAGCGAGACGGTCTTCCTTAGCTGGTTCGCCCCCATCGGGGTCTCGGCGCTGTTCTACGCCACACTGGCCGAACGGCACACCGGAAACCACGACATCTTCGTCTACGCGACCTTGGCTATCACCATCTCCGTCCTCCTCCACGGCCTGACCTCCGCGCCATTCAGCGCCTGGCTGCACGCTCAGGAACCCGAGCGGCGCGAGAAGCAAGAAGAACCAGCCGGGTGACATGCCGATCGGGGACTGTCCGCCGAACGGTGTTTCTGGCCTGACACGCCTGGCTCAGCTGGCGGGGAAGGTCACCCGATGACCAAGAAGATCACGAGCGTGGGCTCGATGCCGAAGAAGGCGACGAAGAGGACCTCGCGCAGGGAGGCCGAGCAGGCCGCGGCCCTTGAGCAGGTCAAGGCGGGCCTGGCCCGTGGTGAGGACTGACCGCCCCGGCCGGGCTGCTGGAGGCGATCACCCTGTCCGCGGGCTCACGTGGTTGACGATACCCGGCGGCCCGCCTACGCTGACTGAACGTTCATACCAAGGGCCCGGCATGACTGAGGATGTTGCCAGACAGCAGACGGCGGCGGGTGCCGAGCGCATCCTTCTGGCGGCCGTCGACCTGTTCGGCCGGCACGGTGTGAAGGGCACCAGTCTCAAGACGATCGCGGTCGCCGCGGGGGTGTCGCCGCCGCTGATCGTCCACCACTACGGCTCCAAGGAGGCGCTGCGGGTCGCCTGCGACCAGCACGTCGCCCGGGTGCTGCGGACGGCCAAGACCGACACGGTCGAGCAGGGTCAGTACCCCGATCCGCTCTCGCTCATGTCCCAGCTGCGGGAGAACCGGCCCGTCGTGCGCTACCTGGCGCGGACGCTCGGCGACGGCAGCCCGCTCGTCAACGCCCTGGTTGACGAGATGGTCGCCGAAGCGGAGCGCTACACCGAGGCGGGGGTGGAGGCCGGTCTGCTGCGTCCGAGCGCCAACCCCCGAGCTCGCGTGGTGGTGCTGTTCCTGTGGTCCATGGGCGCGCTCGTCCTGCACGAGCACCTCGAGCGGCTGCTGGGGGTGTCCCTGCTGGACGGGGAGGAGCCGCCGCTGCCCTACCTGCAGGCGGTGCTGGAGATCTATGCCGACGGCGTGCTCGCCGACGGCACCTACGAGGAGCTGCGGCACTACGTCAGCAGCCAGGGCGAGCCGGACGGCTCGGAGAGGCAGGAGAGATGACCGACGTGATCGAGTCCGTGGGGCTCGTCAAGAGCTTCGGGGCGACGCGGGCGCTGGACGGTCTCGACATGACCGTGCGCGAGGGTGAGGTCCACGGCTTCCTCGGCCCGAACGGGGCGGGCAAGTCCACGACCGTCCGCCTGCTGCTGGGGCTGCTGCGGGCCGACGGGGGCACGGTGCGCCTGTTCGGCGCGGACCCGTGGCGCGAGGCTGTCCGGCTGCACCGGCGCCTGGCCTACGTCCCCGGCGACGTGGAGCTGTGGCCTCGGCTCACCGGCGGCGAGGCGATCGACCTGTTCGCCCGGCTGCGCGGCGGGCTGGACCGCCGCCGCAAGGCCGAGCTGTGCGAGCGGGAGCGGCGTTCGTAGGCTGCGGCGACGAACCGGAAGAGCAGCTGGGGGCCGGTGTTGCCCAGCGGGGCGAAGCCGATCTCGTCGACGAGGACGAGGTCGTTGCGCAGCAGGGTCTCGATGGTCTTGCCGACGGTGTTGTCGGCCAGGCCTCGGTAGAGCGTCTCGACGAGGTCGGCGGCGGTCAGGTACCGGAACCGGTGGTCGGCGAGGACGGCCGCGTGACCGGGGGGGATGAGGGTGTGGGACTGCCCGTGCTGGCCGGGCCGATAAGCGCGACGTTCTCCTTGGCCCGGATCCACTCCAGGCTGGTGAGGGTACGCCCAGGTCGGCGCCGGGATGGAGGAGGCGGCCAGGTCGAACTCCTGAACCGTCTTCAGGAGGGGGAAGGGTGTGCGGCCTTGAGGCGTGCTCGCTCGTTGGAGGCATCGCGTGCGGCGATCTCGGCCTCGACGAGGTGCGCGCAGCACCTCCTCGGGTGACCACCGTTGGGTCTTGGCCGTCACGAGCAGCTCGGGGGCGAGCTGGCGCATCGCGGCCAGCTTGAGCCGGCGCAGCCCTGCGGTCAGGCCCGCGTCCAGGCCGTGTCCAGGACCGGCGGGGTCGGGGCGCTCACGAGGACACCGCTTTGGTGGTGGGGGCGTCTCGGCCAGCGACCGCCCGGTGGCTGTGGGCAGGTCGATGACCGAGGGCGTTGCCGGCCGGGAGCGGGGTGGGCAGGCCGGTGCCGGCAGCCAGGATGGAACGCACAGCGCTGGCCTTCCACCGGCCGAACGCGGTCGCCCGTTCCAGGGCGGTGACCATCGCGGCGTGGCCGTGGGCGGCGGTCAGGGTGTTCAGCTGGGCCAGCTTGGGACCCAGGCGGGTGTGCCCGGCCCCGGCGGCACCGGTGATGAACGCCTCCGCGGCCGGGCCGAGGGAGCAGAACGCGACCTCGGCCGCGGACCGGGGGCGGATCGCCCGCACCGGTGCCGCGGGAAGGGCACCGCCGTGGTGCTCGCCGTGCACCGACGTTTCGCCCGGCGCGACGATCGGGTGCTCGGCGTGGACCACATCGGTGCCGGTGTCCAGGATCAGGACCCCGGGTGCCGTCGACGAGAACACCGACGTGGGTGCCGATGAGCCGGTTCGGCACCGAGTACCGGGCCGAGCTGCGCTTCACCGATGCCGGGCCGATGACCAGGCAGGGGCAGCGGCGTGAGCCGGTCGACCTTTCTGGCCAGCCGCTCGTCCGGGATGGGGGTGGATCTTTGGGCCTCGATCCACCGACTGACGTCGTTGAGTAGGGCGTTGTGGACCGCGTAGACAACTGGGGAGCGGGCGTAGGAGATCTCCCGACCTCGCTGTCGGGGTGTTCCACGTGCAGGCTTCCCGGGTCGTGCCGTCGCCGGCTGGGGGTCAGGTCGTGGCCGGAAGGGGTGGTCCGCAGACGGTGGCGAACAGTCGCTCCCACGCTTGCTGCCAGGGCCAGTTCGTGGCGGGGTGCAGGCGTAGCCTGCGGGCCGAGGACGCGGTGCGGGCCGTCACGGTGACCAGGGTCCGGCGGGGCGTCGCGGTGGTCGCCCGGGCCAGCTGGGGCCCGGTCAGCGTGGCCGCGGCGCGGGAGGTTGAACGCGAACACCGCGAGCACGAGCCTGGCGGCGTTGGCGGCGAACTTGCCGGAGGGCAGGTGTGCCAGGGCGGAGTTCTTCAGGTCGGCGTGGACGTTCTCGGTGACCGCGTGAGCGCCGTGGGTCTTGTCCGCCCCGACGGTGTCCAGGACGCCCGGGTCGGTGGTGGTGAAGAACGCGTGGAAGCGCCAGGTGTCGAACAGCGGGTCCTGGCCATCACCGTTCTTGGGGTTCAGTCGGGGATGTGGCGCACGACCAGGCGGCCGGGCACGTGGCGGGAGCGGGCCTGGGCGGTGAACGCGGTGAACGGGATCTCGGCGACCTCGGCCCGGGAGATCCAGGCCCCGGTGGCTTCGTCCCGGATGGCGTCGGTGTACTCGATCGGCGTCCACTCGTCCTGGTCGATGGTGGCGATCGCGGCCCGGACGTCGCTGCTCAGGCGGACGGTGACCGAGACGTCCGCGCCGGCGCGGACGGCGGCACCCATGGTGGGGTGGCCGTAGAACGCCGAGTCAGCGCGCACCAGCACCGGCCGGCTGGCCCGGGTGCTGCGCATCCTGGCCACCGTCGCCAGGGCGTCGGTGACCACCCGGCTCGCCCCGCGCGGGGAGCCGACCGAGCCCTTGCGCAGCCGCTGAGCCAGGATCACCGGGGCTTCCTGCTCGGTCGTCACGGTCGCCAGCAGCGCGTTCAACCCACGCACCCGGGCGTAGCCGAACCCGGCGCCCTGCTTGGCATACCCGTGCACCTCGATGATCGTGTCGTCGACGTCCACCACCGCGTACTCGTCCAGGCCCTTGACCACCGGGGTGGCGTGGGCCAGGTTGATCAGCACCCCGGGAGGCCACGGCATCCAGCTGGCGGACGTGGCCGAAGGTGAACGCCCGCAGGGAACAAACCCAGCGTCGAGGGGGCGTAACAGGCGGAGAAACCTTCTTCATCGCGCCGTGACGCAGCAGCGCCATGTCATCGATGCTGTCCGCGCCGGTGACCATGCCGCCCACCAGCGCGCACACCTTCGCTCCTGCGTTGGCGCCCTTGTCGGTCGGCACGCTCATCCGCTGCTGCGCCAGCTCACCCAGCCCGGCCCGCTCGGCCAGCGCGATCACCGGCACCAGCCCCGCGGCCGACACCAAGTTCGGGTCATCGAACAGCGCGGAGTCGGCCGCGAACCTGTGAGAGAGTTTCATCCCAGAGATGCCCTTCCGGGGTGGCAGTTTGGAACCGTCCCAAGTCCCAATCTCCCAGCACGGCTGGGCATCTCCTCGTTAAGGCACGCTCACAAGCCCCAGGTCATTGGTGGATCGAGGCTTAGTGGACAGCGGCGTTGACCTCCCCGCGCGCCACGTCGCCGCACAAGCGTTGGGGCACCAGTCGGGCAGGACCCGGGCGGCGCCCACGGCCAGGTCGTCCCCGGGCCCGGCGTGCTCGAGCAGCAACGGCAGGGTCAGGTCGTGCTTGCCGTAGCGGAGCAGGTTCTCCACGACGCCCTTGGAGGCGGGGTCCGCCGCCTCGCAGAAGTCCGGCTTTAGCCGGACGTAGTTGCCCGGTGAGCACTATCGGTTGGCGACCGCGCCACCCTTCAAGCACGCCCATCCGATCGGCTAGCACCACCAGGGAGGAGCCGCCGAGGAGTTCGAAGCACTTGGCGAGCATCCCACCGTCCCGGCCTCCCATCGGCAGCGAGGCTGACGAACCGGCACGACCCTGATCTTCTTCTCCGCCGTGATCACAGGTGTTCGTCCTCTGGGTGATCTCCTGACAGGATTATGCCGCTCATGCCCTCATAACGGCCGGTGAAGAAGTCTGGAACGCGACACGCCTTCCGTCGGCCTACCGGACCCGGGCTATCTGACCGGTGTGGCCTTTCCCGTGGTTGTCAGGGCTGCTTGCACCCTCACCTGACGTTGTCGTGCACCAATCTGGAGGACTCCACTTCGACGCAACACGTAGACGCCCGGAGCGCGTTCGCCGTCGCGACGACTGTGTCAGGCCGGTGACTCCTCGGTTTCGGTGTCGGTCCAGCGGCGGTTCCAGCGGTCGATAGCGAGGAAGACGTGCTCGAGGTCGCGCCCCATGTCGGTCAGCTCATAACGCGGGCAGCCGTCCTTGAGCCGGTGGGTGACCACACCGGACCGGCACAGCTCCTCGAGCCGCTGGCTGAGCAGACGCGAGGACAGGTGCGGGACCATGTCGAGCAGGTCGGAGAAGCGGACCGGACCGTCGAACATCGGCCGCAGGATCGAGGCCGTCCAGCGACGCCCCAGGAACTCGATCGACTCCTGGAACCTGGGGCAGTGCCTGGCGTCCAACTCTTCGCTCACCACCATCACAGGATTGCACCACTAACGACACAGGCTGTACGTTATGTATGGTAACTACCTTTGGTAATCGACTGGGAGAGGGGTCGTCATGGAGTGGCTAGTGCTGGTTGGGCGGCTGCTGTTCGCCGTTCTGTTCCTGGGCAGCGGGGCGGGGCACCTCACCCAGACTCAGATGATGGCCGGGTACGCCCAGAGCAAGGGTGTGCCGTGGGCCCGCGCTTCGGTCCTCGGCAGCGGCGTGCTGATCGTGGTGGGTGCGCTGATGGTGCTGCTGGGTGTGTGGGCAGACCTCGGCGCGCTTCTGCTGGTGGTCTTTCTGGTTCCGACCGCGGTCTTGATGCACGGCTTCTGGGGCATCACCGACCCACAGAGCAGGCAGATGGAGCAGACGCAGTTCCTCAAGGACCTCGCTTTGGCCGGTGCGGCACTGATGCTGTTCGCGTTCTTCGCCACCAGCCCCGACCTTGGGCTGACCCTCACCGACCCGCTCTTCGACGGTCTGTTCGACTGATTCTTTGCACGGCCCTGCCGAAGCGGCCGGGGCCACGCCCGCGCACCACCGTGCCCGATCCGCATACCCAGCTCGACCAGCAGCGCTGGCCCGAGCGCGCGGGAGCAGCTGGCGGCCGCGCTGTTCGTCCTCCCTGGTGCGGCGATCAGAGCCGGCTGGGCAGATCTGCACCCCATCATCGCCGGGCTCGGTCTGATCCCGGACGCCATCGTCATGCTCTACGCGCCGCGCGACGAGAACGATCTCGGCGTGGTGGCCGACCCGGCGCCCGTCCCGAAGCAGTCTGGAGACACTCACCGGACTCGGGCCGACCTCCGCAGGTCGCCGAAGGAGCCGCGTCCTCACCCCCGCCTGGCGTTGGCCACAGGGCGCCGTGCCGGGCCGCGGGTGGCCGTCTACCGCATCCCAACCGCCTCGGGACGGGACGTCTCCTCGCTGTCCTGACGTCGGGCGAGCATCTGGAGAAGGCGGTCGCCCTCGACGTCGAGGTCGGGCAGGATCCGGTCCAGCCATCGCGGCAGCCACCAGGCCTTGTCGCCGAACAGCGCCATCAGCGCCGGGGTCAGCGTGATCCGCACCAGGAATGCGTCGATGAGGATGCCGATCGCGAGCGCGAAGCCGATCTGCTTGATCATCACGTCGTGGGTGAAGATGAAGCCGGCGAACACAGACACCATGATCACCGCGGCCGCGACGACCACTCGGCTGGCCTGGTCGAAGCCGTGCACCACGCTGGCCTTGCCGTGGTAGCCGTGCACGTAGGACTCCCGCATCGAGGAGACCAGGAACACCTGGTAGTCCATCGCTAGCCCGTACAAGATGCCGGTGACGATGACCGGGATGAAGCTCATCAACGGCCCGCCGGTGTCGATGCCCACCAGCCACCCGAGCCAGCCCCAGGAGAACACCGCGGTGGTCACTCCGAAGGTGGCCAGGATGCTGAGCAGGAACCCGACGGTTGCCTGGACGGGAACGACGATGGACCGGAAGACCACCAGCAGGATCAGCAGCGACAGGCCGACGATGACGGCCAGGTAGACAGGTACGACCTCGGCGAGTCGGTCGGACATGTCGATGCCGATCGCGGTGAAGCCGGTGACACCCACCACGACGTCGTACTCCTGAGCGATGGCCGAGGTCGGAGCCCTAAGCGCCTGAACGAGGTCGGCGGTGGCGTCGTCGTCGGGTCCGGAGGTGGGAATGACGCTGAGCACGGCCATCGCGCCGTCCTGGCTGGTGCCGACCGGCATCGCGGCCACGATGTCGTCGCGTTGCTGCATGTGCTGGGTGACGGCGCCGAGGGTCTGCGGATCGACCGCAGTGCCGTCGGCGGACTCGACGGTCACGAGCAGCGGACCGTTGAAGCCCTCGCCGAAGCCACGGGTGACGGCTTCGTAGCTCTGTCGGGCAGCGGTGTCGGTGTTGGCGGTCGCGCCGCTTGGCAGGCCCAGGTTCATGCTTGTCGCGGGGATCGCCGCGAGGCCGAGGACGGCGACGACGCCGAGGATCACCGGCCAGCGGAACCGCACCACGGCCTTGACCCAATGGTCCGCGACACTATGTGTTTGCTCCTCCCGCCGGGTGTTGCCCTTCTGTCGGGCCTTGGCCGAGACGATCCGCTCGCCGATGAGTCCGAGGAGGGCCGGCAGCAGGGTCAGCGCGATGAGAACGGCGAGCAGCACAGTGCTCGCCGCCACCAGGGCCATCGTGGTCAGCATGGAGATCCCGATGACGGTGAGCGCGACCAATGCCACTATCACGGTCAGGCCGGCGAAGAGCACCGCGCTGCCGGCGGTCCCGACCGCTCGTCCGGTGGCCTCGCGGGCCGCCAGGCCACGGTCGATGATCAGCCGCCTTTGCCGGTTGACCACGAACAGCGCGTAGTCGATGCCCACGGCCAGGCCGATCATGAGCGCCAGCACCGGGGTGGCATTGTTCATCTCCACCAACGTCGACAGCGCGAACGCCGTCCCGACGCCCACGCCCACGCCCACCAGCGCGGTGACCAACGGCAGCCCGGCAGCGACCAGCGAGCCGAGTGTCAGCACCAGAACCACCGCCGCGACACCCAGTCCGACGACCTCCGCCGCACCGACCGGGATCTCGATGGCCTTCAGCGACTCGCTGGGCAGCACCCGCAGGCCAGTACCCTCCTCCTCGGCGCTCTCGACCACCTCGAGCACCGCGGAGACCTCCTCGGCGGTCAAAGACGTGGAAGGGACCGTGAACTGGAACTGGAACAGCGCCACCGGTGCCTGCGTGGAGACCAGCACACCCGGGACCGGGGTGCCGTCGACCATCAGCGGCTGGTACGGCGGCGGCTCTGCACCCGGCTGGGGAGGCGTCGGCGGGGCCTCCGCCACCGGGGACCCCGGCTCGGTGGCGGGCTGAGCCGGGCCGGGAGCGGCCGGCTGCCCCTGGGCCGCGATCAGGTCGGCGGGGTTGACGACCTGCTCCAGGTCATAGACCTCCTGCACCGTTCCCGCGATCACGGCCATCCGCTCCGGGGTGTCCAACCGCTGGCCGTCGGGCACGGTGAAGACCACGCTGGCCTGGCCGCCCGAGGCCTCCGGAAGCTCCTCGACGACTCGGTCCAGGACCTGCTGGGCCTCGGTGTTGTCGATCTTCATCTCCGAGGTGACCTTCACCCCGTTGACCGCCAGGGCAACCACCACCGCGGCGAGCACCAGCACCCAGCCGATGATGAACGGCCAAGGGCGGCCGTAGGCCCCTCGGCCGAGGCGGTACAGGAACGTGGACATGCGGTTCTCCTAAGAAAGTAGCGGGCGCGCGGGTTAGAAGCCGGTACGAAGGTGCTTGAAGGCGACGTCGAGGAACTCGTCGAACTCCATCGACCCCCGGCGGCGCGTCGCCGTGTCCCCGGGCAGGCGGACGTCGACCAGTCCCTCCAGCGCCGAGGAGACCATGCCGTAGAGTGCACCGAAGAGCAGGGAGACGTAGGTCGGCGGGTACCGATCGGAGGCCACCAAGAGCAGCCGCTGCTCAGCCTCCAGCCGCATCCGGTGCTGGACGTTGTGGACGTACGGTTCCAGCGACGGGAACTCCCTGGAGAGCCTGATGACCTCACGCATCCGTGAGAGGGTCTCAGTGGTCAGCTGCAGCTGCAGTACGGCGTGGATCGCGTCGAGCAGCGAGACGTCACCCGGCACGTCCTTCAGCGCCTCTGCGGCCGCCTCCATGCCGGAGTACGCCACCGAGGCGACCGCCGCCTCCTTGCAGGCGTAGTGGTTGGCGAACGTGCGGCGTGAGTACCCTGCCCGCTCCACCACGTCCTCGATCAGGAAACCGTCCAGGCCACGTGTCTTCGCCAGCTCGAACGCGGCCTCGGCCAGCGCCTGCGCCGTCGCCTCACGCTTGATCTCACGCAGCCCGGGTCGTGTCACGCACCAAGCATGTCAGGTGATTGCCCAAACGGCAAAATGACCCAACGGGCAACCAGGGCCGCCGAGCCCACAGGGACGGGCCCCCACCCAGCAGGTCGACCTGCAGGCTCAGATGGTCGCCGTCCTCGACGAGCTCGGATTGACCGTCCTGGTCACCACCGTCCCCGGCCTGTCTGCGGTCGGCGCCGCGGCGATCCTGGCCGAGACCGGCGACCTGTCCCGGTTCACCTCCGCAAGGGCGGTGGTCAAGCACGCCGGCCTCGCCCCGCGCGAGCGGATGTCCGGCACCTTCACCGGCAGAGCGAGGCTCACCGGCGCCGGCCGCCCTGGCCTGCGGACCGCCGCCTGGCGGGCGGTGTGGGGATGTCTGCAGACGAACAAGGTCTACGCCGCCCGCTACCGGCACCTGACCACCCGGGAGACCAACAGGCTGAAGCCGACCCAGGCGCAGACCATCATCGCCTCGGCGATCCTGCGCCAGCTGCACGCCGTGGTGGTCCACCGCCGGGCCTGGGACCCTGCCCTGGCCACCGGCACCACCAAGACCGAGGGGCCGCTCGTGGCCGCCTGACCCGAGCACGTCGCGCGAGGCGTTCGCGCGTCACCAGCAGGGCCGGGGCGAGCCTTCTGCGGCATTGAGAACCACCACCGGTATCACGACGGACATCAAGGGCCGCCCCGGCCCGTCGTCACCGAACCCGATCACACGCTGTTGAGCCACCAAGCTCCATTACCGCTATGCAGGGACGACGACGGGCCACACGGGCACCGGCCCCCTTGACGTACAACGCCTCACGCTGATGGTCGGACGCTACGCGTTCACAGCGGCATGAGCGGGTATCGCAGCCCAGGCGATCTATGACTCAGTGAGTGCCATGAGCAGCGGGCGAACGATGGCCTCGTACTGCCGACGATCGAACGTCAACGAGACGACGGGCTGCTCCTGCTCTGCCAGGTCGAGCGGCTCATAGTCGACCTGCCATGCGATATCGCGCCACTCGACCAGGGCCCGCGAGACCAGGAGCTCGGCGGTCAGCGCACGGCAGTTCAGATCGAAATCTGTACTGCAGACAAGCAGAGGAACCCGACCGTCGGACATGATCGTCCACTCTCGTTCCACCGGCTCACCGAGGATTGCGCGAAGGTAGTCGGCCTGGTACTCCCGCGCGGCGTACTCGTTCTCAATCGGCGTCACTTCCCCAGCGACATCACCAGTCGGCCACGCAACGACCTTACGCAGCGGAACGCCGTCCACCGTCCATTCGAGGTAAGGGAACTCCCGCGGGACAAACTTCCGGCGAAGCCAGCCAACCTTCTCCTCGACGTTCTCTACGACGACATCGGGCGCCGTGCCGAGCACGGAAATCGGGCGTTCCACGCTATGAGTCTCGCAGGTTGCGGCGACCGCTCATCGGCGGATCCGGTCTGTCACGAGCCTCTCGAAGCGCGCCCTCGCCGTGCTGAACGCCCGCAGCAGCGCGCCGAGCTTTGAACCACTGGGGCATCGGGGGTCATCGTCCGGGACCGGCGGGACGGCGACAAGGCATGTTGGCGGCGGCCCGCTCGGTCTCTGGACGTGCAGGCCTTGCGGGTGCCGCGTCCCTTGGCCGGGGCGTGCTGTCCGTGGGTGGAGCGATAACGGCGAGGCGGTAGCGCAGCGCCTGCGCAGGGCGGGCTGAGACCAACGGCTCGTCGGTGACGCTGGCCCGGGCCAAGGCCTGGACGTCGTGGCCTTCGTCGTGCAGGTGTTGCATGACGTTGGCCAGGGCCGGCCAGTCCTCCTGGGCGGTGAGGCGGGCGTCGAGCCGGTCGGCGAGGGGAGCCCAGTGCTGTTCGGGTGCCTGCCGGGCGGCCGCTTCGAGCCGGACACGCACGTCGCGGGCGTTGTCGAGCTGTCGGGTGGCGACCGCGTGGGGGTCGTCGTGCCAGGCGCGGACGGCCTGGTGCAGGGCCCGGCGGGTGGTCTCGTCGTCTATGTCGAGCTGGTCGGCGATCTCGGTGCAGGTGCGGTCCCAGCTGGACGGGTCGGCGGTGGCCAGTACCCGGGCCGCCGGCTCGAGCGCCTTGTCGACGGGCAGGTTGGTCAGCCGCTCCTCCAGCAGGACCTCGGCCAGGGGGGAGGAGCCCAGGATCGCGTTGGTGACAGCGTCGGCGCCCTGGTTGTGGAGCATGGCTGCGGGGTCGGTGCCCTCGGGCAGGGGCGTGTGGAAGGTGGGGACCTTGTGCTGGGCGAGGAGCCAGTGGGCACGTTCGGCGGCCATGCGACCGGCCAGATCGGCGTCGGTGGCCACGATGACCGGGCCGCCGAGCTGGGCCAGCTGCGCGGCCTGGTCATCGGTGAGTGCGGTGCCCAGCGGAGCGAGGCCGACGTACATACCTCTGGTGGCGAGGGTGATGGCGTGGGCGTCCATCGGGCCCTCGACGAGCACCGGTGTGGCCCCGGTCGCCAGGAGGTTGGCGTCGGCGCCGTAGAGCTGGTGGCCCTTGGAGAACAGGGGCGTGGTGGGGGTGTTGAGGTACTTGGGACCGGCGTGCGGGGTGTCATCGGTGATGGAGGGGTTGCGGCGGCCGACGAACCCGAGCACCTGCCCGTTGGTGTCGGTGATGGGGAAGACGGCGCGGTCGCGGAACCGGTCGATGAGGCGGCCGTCCTTGGTGGTGGTGGCCAGCCCGGTGGTCTGCAGCTCGGTGTCGGTGACGCCCTGGACGCGAAGGTGGTCGGCCAGCCGGGTCCACCCGGGCGGGGCGTACCCGGGGCGCACGTTCGGGTGGCCGGCGACGTCCTGGCCGAACCGGTCGGTTAGGTAGGCGCGTGCCCAGCCACCGGCGGTCAGCTGCTGCTCGTAGTAGTGCAGCGCCATCGCGTTGACCTGCGCCAGCCGCTGCACCGGGACGGGTGAATCCTGCGCCTGCACCGCGCGGTCGTAGGCCCGCTGCAGGTCGGCTTCGGTCGGGTCCAGCGGCCCCATGAGCCGGCGGTACTGCGCCGCCAGGGCAAGCCCGGCGTTCACCTGTGCGAGGTTGAGGTCGTCGTCCCGGTCCGTCTGGTCGGTGGCGGGGGAGGCGGTGAGCGTGTCGAGGTAGTCGCGGTACTCGGCGTCGGTGGCCTGCACCGAGAGCGGGTGCGGGTCGACGGCGGTCTCGCCCGGCCCGGGCTCGTCGGCCTGGGGCCCGACGTCGCGGTGCAGGTGGGTCGGGTCGTCCAGGAGGGTGCTGATGGTCCAGGTCATGGCCGCGGCGTTGTCGACATCGGCGCCGGGTGCGGGGGCGGTGGCAGCGAGGTCGTCCAGGGACCAGCCGCGCTGCAGGGCGTGGTCGACGGTGGTGACCAGCGCCGGCCACCAGGTGCTGGTCTGCATCGCCTGGGCCCGGTGCTCCCCGAGCGTGCTGGTCAGGGTCGGCACCCACGCGGTGGACAGGAGCTGGCCGGGCCCGGCGGTGGTGTCCACGGCCGGGGCCAGGTGCTGCGCGACGCGCCACCACAGCGCGGCCGCGGCGTGGTCGTCCGGCAGGGCCCGGGTGCCGGCTGCGTCGCGGACCAGGGCAGCGGCGTCGATCCCGGCCCGGGTGGCGGCGGCCAGGCGCTCGGCCAGGACCGGGGCGAAGGCGTCCTTGACCGCCCCCGGCGCGACCTCGGACAGCAACGGACCCCACTCGGCCAGGGCGGGGGAGCGGTCGCCCTGGATCTGGGACCGGAGCTGGCGTTGGTAGGTCGCTGCGGCCTTGGAGGCGTGGGCCGGGCCGGTGGGGCGCAGGTCGGTGGCCTCGACCTGGTTGGCGGCCCGCCAGACGGCGACAGCTGCGAGCACCTCATCGGCCGGGCGAGCAGTTCCTTGTGCCGCCCACTCGGGGGTGGGCGCGGTGACCGCGTGTTCGGCGACCTCGGTGGCGAGGTCGGTGACGCGCTGGGCGCGGGCGGCCAGGTAGGGCCCCCAGGTCGGGTCGCTGCCCAGGGTGGTGGCGGGGATGCCGGGGATCCACGGCAGCGGCCCGGTGGCGGTGTTGCGCATCCCAGTGTCGTCCAGGCGCCAGTCGAGCACGGCGGCGGGGTCGGCGGCGGTGTCGACCTCCCGCGCGGTGACCGCGCCGGTCAGCACCTGGACCGGGTCGCCTCCACCGGCGGCGATGAGGGTCAGGTGCGCCCGCAGGGTCGGCCACGCCGGCGCGCCGGTCATGCCGGGGACGAGACGGTTGGCGGCCTCGTCGAGGCGCCGGAGGCGCTCGGTGCCGACCGTGGCGGCCGCAGCGGTGTAGAGCGCGTCGACGTACCGGGCGGTGGCCTGGCCGAGCAGGACGGCTGGGTCGTCGGCCTCGCGCACCAGGGTGGAGGCCGAGGCCGGTGCCTCGTCCCGGGCCAGGATGGCCTCGAGCAGGTCGGTGGCGGTGCGCGGGCTGACCGTGTCCGGCTTGGCAGCGTCGTGCTCGTCGCCGGTGCCGACGACCTCCAGGTAGACGTGGTTGGCGTCCCGTCCGCGGGTCATCATCGTGTACAGCTGTTGGCGAGACTCCTGGCCGGTGGCCAGGCCGTGGGTGACGTCGACCGACACCCCCTGGGCGGTGTGCACGGTGGAGGCGTACCCGAGCTCGACGTTGGCCGCGACGTAGTCGGCCGGTAGGGCGATCTTGCGGGCGGTGCGGGTGTGCTGCAGGACCAGGGCGCCGGCGTCGTCGGTGTCGAGCACGGTCCACCGGTCACCGTTCTTGACCCAGTCGGTGGGTGCGGTCTGCAGGCGGCGGTCGTTGCGACGGGTGATGACGGTGTCCCCGACCGAGGCGTGGTTGCCGTCGGACAGGGCGACCTCGTCGGCGGGCCGGGGTGCTCCCTCCAGGCGGTGGTCGCGGGCCCGCTGGTTGAGCTCGGCGACCAGCTCCCGGGTGGGGGCGAGCATGATCGCGTCCTTGCCGCGGGCCCGGTCGGCGGACCAGGCACCGAAGACGTCCTCGGTCATGGTGGCCAGGTCACCGACGTGCACCCGCCCGGCGTCGAGGTAGAACCCCAGCGCGGAGGGGCGACCGTCGCGCAGCTCCAGGGAGGCGCCGCCCTCGGCGACCCCGGTGAAGCGCATCAGCTCGGTCAGGTGCAGGGCACCGTGGGTGGCGCGGATGTCGCGAAGCACCCCGCCGGCGCCGACCGCGGCCAGCTGCTGGTCATCCCCGACCAGCCGCACCGAGGCGCCCCGGGAGGTGATGAACTCCACCGCCTTGTCCAGGGACAGGGTGTCCACCATCCCGGCCTCGTCGATGACCACCAGGGCCCGTTCGTCGATGTCCCTGGCCCAGGGTGGCAAGTGCTCGGGGTCGTGCTCCAGGTGCCAGACCAGCTTGGCCAGGGTGTCGGCCTGGGTGTCGGCGTTGTCCCGCAGTACGGCTGCGGCCGCGGCGGACGGGGCGAGCCCGACGACGGTCCCGCCGGAGGACTCCCAGGCCCGGGCCAGGGCACGCATGGCGGTGGTCTTGCCCGACCCTGCGGGAGCGATCGCCAGCTGAAGCCGCGCCCCCGAGGTCGCCATGCCCTTGACCAGCGCGGCCTGCCCGGCGTTGAGGTGTACCCCGTTGGCGACCGACTCCAGCAGGGCCACGTCAACGTCCTGCTCGCAGGCGCGGCGCCCGTCCGTGACTCCTGCTGCGGTGACCAGCCGTTGCTCGGCCTGCAGGACCGCGGTGGAGGTGAACAACTGTGACCCGGCGACGGTGTAGACGCTGGCCCCGTCGGCCCGGCGCAGCGGTTCCGGTTCGACGATGGGATCGGCCTTGGCCGAGTTCATCGCCTTGCTGCGTGCCAGCGCTGCCTGCGTGAGTTGCTCGACCAGGTCCTCGACCCGCTCCAGTGGGACGTCTGCGGCGCGGACGCGCCGCTGGGCCTCGGCGCGGACGTGCCACACCTGCCAGGTGGACCGGGACCCTTGCACGGTGTCGACCACGCGCGCTGCGGTCCGCTCCACCCACGCCTCGTCGACCCGCTCGCCGAGCCCGTGGGTGCGGGCACCGGACAGGGCCGTGTCCACCATCGAGGCCAGGCCGTCCTGGTCACCGAGGACGGCCAGGGCTTCGGCCCGCCATGTCTGCCGCTGCTCGGCCTCGGAGCGGGGTTCGTGCTTGGCGTCGCGGGTTTCCAGGGTGGCCTGCTGCGCCAGCTGGATGGATTCCACCGGGGTGGGCGGTCGACCGTGCTGTGCCTGGAACGCCTGCGCCAGCTCGCTGCGCCGCGCCTGGATGCTGGCACGCCGGGTCGACCACGCCTGGTTGAGCCGGTCGTCGACACCGACGATCTCGCGCACCGGCCGCTTGCGGGCCTCCGGCCCTGTGGTCGGGGTCCTGGGGGCGAAGGTGAGGCCCAGTGGGCGCAGGTGCTTCTCCAGGGCCGTGTTGTACGCCTCGGAGGCGGAGACGGTCGCCTTGTGCAGCAGCCGGCTGTCCAGGGAGAGCCACCGCCCGTCAGCCACGGTCTGCACCTTGTTCGCCACGGCGACGTGGGTGTGCAGGTCCGGGTCCCCGGCCCGGGAGTCGCGGTGGGTGAACGCCGCGGCGACCAGACCGCGCACGTCCACCTGCTGCACGCCGTCCTTACCGGTCCGGGTGAACAGGGCGTGCTTCTCGATGTAGCCCAGGGCGTCCCGGACCGCAGCCTGGTGCGCGGCCTCGATCTGCAGGGCCAGGGGACGGTCGGCCACCGCCCACAGCGTGGAGACCGACTTCACCGGGGAGAACGTCAGGTCGAACCCGGCCACGGCGGTGGTCCGCGGCCGGGACTGCTTGGCGATGAGCCCGGCCAGCTCCCGCTCGTCGAACGGGTCGCGGCCGTGCTCGGCGCGGAACATCTCCAGGGCGACCTGGGTGCGGATGCTCGCGCGTTCCTCCACGGAGATCGGGTGGTCCACCGGCAGCCCGAGAGCCTTGTTGTGCTTCTCGAACCGGCGCGCCACCTCGATGCGGAACGGGGTCACGTCGTCGCGGCCGCCGTACACCCGGAACGGACGGCCCAGGCTCTGCCCGGACTCATCACCCAGCGGGTGCTCCCCGGTGCCGAATAGGCGGGTCATGTGCTCGGCGGTGACCTCCTCGCCGGCGGCCAGGCCGGCGATCCCGGCCATGCCGGCGCCGACCCACACGCCGGGAGCCTCGCCCTTGGCGGTGTAGTAGCTGCCCAGCCCGCTGTGGCCGACCTCGGTGGCGTCCTGCCGGGCGACCTGCCGGGTCAGGTAGTCATAGCCCGACCCGGCGGTCAGCCGGTGGATCGTCATCGCCATACCTATACAAAGCGGAGATCCGAGGCTCAGGGACTCATTTCCGGGCAACTTTCTGGTCACGATCTGGCAGAGACGCGACCCCGGAACGGCGGTCCCGCCAGACGGGACTGGTCACGGTCGGTCCGGGAATGCCAGAGGTGTGTGGGACATGAGCGGTGCGGTTTCAGTCAGGCTCAGCGTCGTTCTCGATCATGCTCAGGGTCCGTTTGGGTCGGGCTCGGTGTCGGTGTCGGTGCGGGGTGGGGCTCGGCGCTGCTGGTCTGAGGGTGATTGGTCGGGGGTGAGTCCCTGGGCGGGGGTGGTCCGCTTTAGGTGGTGTCCGGAGGTTCTTTGTAGATCGAGGAAAGGTGCACTGTGATGCAGAAGCAGACGGTGAGGCAGCTGGCGCGGGCGCGTGCTCGGGAGGCTCGGGCGAAGGTGGTCCAGGAGCAGGCGAAGCGGGAGCGGCGGCTGGCGAAGTGGGGCGAGGCGGTGGCCGTGGCGCTGGCTGAGCGGGACGCGGTGGTGAGCGACTGCGAGCAGCGAGCAGGGCGGGCGCTGCGGTCGTTGATCGAGGAGGAGGGGCTGAGCACGCAGGAGGCGTTGGTGTGGTGCGGGGGTGGCACGCTGAAGGGACGGGAGGTCTACCGGCTCATCCGGGGCGTGGTCGACGAGGACGAAGGCGGCACCGGCGATGATGCGGATCAGGGCGAGGAGCAGGGCGGCGCCGCTGGGGCTGGTGAGGACCAGGGCGATGAGCGGGGCGAGGGGCCGCCCGATGTTGCGCCAGCCTCGACGTGGGGGGGTGAGAGCATGCCGGGGTGAGTGCGCGGCGGTTGTCGGCGTCCGAGCTGGCGGGGGTGGCGGCGGCGCTGGGCTTCCTGGGCACGGTGAACCGTTGGCGGGAGAAGGTCATGCGCGTCGAAGGTTTGGAGCGCTGGTGGTGGACGGGCCCGATCAGTGGGCGCGGGCACGGGCGGTTCTGCTTCGCGCCGGGGCGCGTCATCATCTCGCACCTGGTTCGCCTTCAGGCTGGAGCAAGGGGGCCGCAGGTGCTAGACCGGCAGTGAGACCTGCAGCCTTACGCCTCGAAGGATCTTTGCACAAGGACGCCTCGCGCGCTGCTGCCGGTGCGGGGCATGACCTGCGGGTAGTTCCGTCGGGGGAGGGTTGATTGAGTCTGCGTGCTGGGGCCCACCTCCGACTACACGTGGCCGGAAGCCGTGCCCCAGGTAACGCAAAGAGGCCGGTGGCACGCGCTCGAGCACGGCTGCAGCCCGGTGAGACGGTGGTGAGACCACGCTAGCTCCCCGCAGGTCAGGACGCCGGCGATCGGAGATGGTGTCCGATGCACCCAGTGCGGCCAGTTGGATGGTTGGCCACGGGTGTTGGCGGCTCTGTCGGGCGTGTCAGGCAAGATGAGTCGGACACCGAGGGGAAGGAAACCATGCCTCCGAAGATGAAGGCGCAACCGAAGAGCCTGGAAGTGACGCTGTGGGAAGCCGCAACGGCGCTGCGGTCATCCATGGACGCGGCCGAGTACAAGCACGTCGTCCTCGGTCTGATCTTCCTCAAGTACGTCTCGGACACGTTCGTGGTCCGCCAGGAGCAGCTCAAGCGGCTCGTCGACGACCCCGGCTCCGAGTACTTCATGCCCACGCCTGAGGCCAAGCGGTCCGTCCTCGAGGACCGTGACGAGTACACCGCCGAGGGAGTCTTCTGGATCCCCGAGGGTCACCGGTGGGAGGACCTGCGCAAGGCCGGTAAGCAGGCCGACATCGGCACGCGCATCGACAAGGCCATGGAGGCCATCGAGCGGGAGAACCCCTCGCTCAAGGGCGTCCTGCCGAAGAACTACACCCGCCAGGAGCTGAACGCCGAGATGCTCGGCGGGCTCATCGACGTCTTCTCCCGACAGGACCTCGCTGCCGAGGAGCACAAGGACCTGGACGTGCTCGGCCGGGTCTACGAGTACTTCCTCGGCAAGTTCGCCGGCGGTGAGGGCAAGCGCGGCGGACAGTACTACACCCCCCGATCCGTGGTTTCCCTCCTGGTGGAGATGCTCCAGCCGTACCACGGCCGCGTCTACGACCCCGCGTGCGGCTCCGGCGGCATGTTCGTGCAGGCCGACAAGTTCGTCCGCGCCCACGGCGGCGTCCACGCCGACATCTCCGTCTACGGGCAGGAGAGCGTCCCGACCACGTGGCGCCTGGCGAAGATGAACCTGGCCCTGCGCGGCATCGAGGCCAACCTCGGCCCGGAGTGGGGCGACTCCTTCCACGCCGACAAGCACCCCGACCTGCGAGCCGACTACGTCATCGCCAACCCACCGTTCAACCAGGACGACTGGAAGGGCGAACTGCTGCGCAACGACCCCCGCTGGAAGTACGGCACCCCGCCGGCCGGCAACGCCAACTTCGCCTGGATCCAGCACATGCTGCACCACCTCGCGCCGACCGGGACGATGGCGACCGTCCTGGCCAACGGGTCGCTGTCCAGCCAGCAGGCCGGCGAGGGTGAGATCCGGCGTAGCATGGTGGAAGCGGACCTCGTCGAGTGCATCGTCGCCCTCCCGCCGCAGCTGTTCTTCGGCACCCAGATCCCCGTCTGCCTGTGGTTCCTCACCAAGAACAAGGCCGGCATCCCCAACGGCACCAGGACCCGCAACCGCAAGGGCGAGACCCTCTTCATCGACGCCCGCCAGGTCGGGCACATGGAGACCCGCACCGTCCGCGCGTTCAGCGAGGACGACGTTCTGCGGATCGCCGACACCTACCACTCCTGGCGCGGCTCCGAGACCAGCGCAGGCCAGACCTACGAGGACGTCCCCGGGTTCTGCAGGGCGGTCCGCACCGACGAGATCGAGGAGCACGACTTCGTCCTGACCCCGGGCCGGTACGTCGGCTCGGAGGCCATCGAGGACGACGGGGAGCCCCTCGGCGAGAAGATCACCCGCCTCACCACCGAGATTCGTGACGGCTTCGAGAGGCGCAGCGAGCTGCAGGCGCGGGTGCTGATGGCGCTGGACTCGCTGGTGGTGAACGGTGAGTGAGCGACGTGTGGTGCGGCTCGGAGATGTCGTGGATCTGCTGACCGGCCACCCCTTCAAGAGCGCGGGCTTCAGCACCGACCCTGACGACATTCCCCTCCTGCGTGGCGACAACGTGGCGCAAAGGTACGTCCGCTGGGACGGAGTGAAGCGGTGGCCCAGCGAGCTCGCCGAGGAGCTTGAGAGATACCGTTTGAGGGCTGGTGACGTCGTACTTGCCATGGATCGCCCATGGATCGAGGCCGGCCTCAAGGTGGCCGACGTCCGAGCAGACGGGGCGGGAGCCCTCCTGGTTCAGCGGGTGGCCCGACTGCGTGGTTCGCAGATGATCGATCAGGGCTATCTGAAGTGGGCGTTGTACTCCCCGGAGTTCACCTCGCATGTCCTTTCGGTGCAGACCGGTTCGACCGTGCCCCACATCAGTCCTGCGCAGATTCGCGAGTTTCTTGTACACCTTCCTCCCCTCGACGAGCAGCGCCGCATCGCCGCGGTCCTCGGCGCGTTCGACGACCTGATCGAGACGAACCGTGCGCTCACGGCGTCGCTCGAACTTCAAGCGCGGCAGGCCGCCTCCAAAGCCCCCTCGCTCGTGGAGCTGTCGTCCGTCGCGCGGGTGGCCGAGACTCGCCAACTGAAGCCGAGCGGGCTTGTCGAGCACTACTCACTTCCTGCTTTCGACAACGGGGCGACCCCTGAGTACGTGGATGGCACTCTGATTCAAAGCAACAAGCTGACGGTCCGCGAGCCCTCCGTACTGGTGTCGCGCCTCAACCCGAGATGGGAGCGGTGCTGGCTGGCCTTCCCGGGGGAGAACGCTGTCGCGTCCACAGAGTTCGTCCCATTGCTTGGCCTGGGCGTTCAGATCGAGGAACTGTGGGCCGTGACCTCGGCTCCCGCCTACTGGAGCCAGATGCGTGAGCGGGTGACGGGAACGACTGGCAGTCATCAGCGTGTCGACAAGTCTGCCTTGCTGGACCTGCTGGTGCCGGACGTGCGTCGACTTCCGGAGCCGGTCCGCAGTGGGATCACTGCGTTGGTGCGTACGGCGTCACAGATGCGGAGTGAGATTGCTGACCTGACCCGCACACGTGACGAGCTGCTGCCGCTGCTGATGTCTGGTCGGGTTCGTGTCGAGGGCGTGGAGGGGATGGTCTGATGGCGATCGTGACCGAGGACGGGTTGGAGTGGTGGGTCCTGGAGATCTTGGCCGAGCTGGGCTGGGCGACGGTCCATGGACCGGATATCGCGCCGGGCGAGGTCGCGGCGGAGCGGTCGGACTACCGTGAGGTCATCCTGGAGCGACGGCTGGAGGCCTTGGTCGCCCGTCTGAACCCTGACCTGCCGGCGGACGCGGTGGCTGACGTCGTGGCGACGGTGCGGCGGGCGGAGTCTCCGGCGGTCGAGTCGGAGAACTGGCGTGCCTACCGCTTTCTGATCGAGGGCGTCCCGGTCGAGTTCCACGGCCCTGACGGGTCGTTGCGCTCGGCCCGGGCGCGGCTGGTCGACTGGGACGACCCGGGCAACAACGACCTGACCGCGGTGAACCAGTTCAGCGTCGAGGGCCCGAAGAAGACCCGCCGGCCGGACGTGCTGCTGTTCGTGAACGGGTTGCCGATGGCCCTGTTCGAGCTGAAGCGGCCGGGCCAGCAGTACGCCACGGTCAGCGGTGCGTTCAACCAGGTGCAGACGTACCGCAGCCAGATCCCTGACGTGTTCAAGTGGAACCAGGTCACGGTCGTCTCCGACGGGACCGAGGCGATGGCAGGGTCGTTCTCCGCCCCGTGGAACCACTGGGCCGACTGGAAGACGATCGACGGGGTCACCCGCGAACCCCACAATGCCGACGGGCACCGCATCCCGCCGGTCGAGGTACTCACCCGGGGCATGTTCGAGCCGGCCATCTTCTTCGACCTGTGCCGCAACTTCGTCGCCACGTTCGGCGAGGGCGTCGACACCCGCAAGGCCGTGGCGAAGTACCACCAGTACTGGGCGGTGAACAAGGCGGTCGACTCCACCCTGGAGGCGGTGGAGACCGACGGCAAGATCGGTGTCGTCTGGCACACCCAGGGGTCGGGCAAGTCGCTGGAGATGGCCTACTACACTGGAAAGGTCATGCGGCACCCCGGCATGGAGAACCCGACCATGGTGGTGCTCACGGACCGCAACGACCTGGACGACCAGCTGCTGGACGACACGTTCGCCTCGTCCAAGCCTGGCTCGCCGCTGCCGGAGCAGCCTGTGCAGGCCGACTCGCGGGCGCACCTGAAGGAGCTGCTGACCGGCCGCGAGTCCGGTGGCATCATCTTCACCACGATCCAGAAGTTCGGGCTGACCAGGGAGGACAAGGAGGCCGGGCGCAAGTACCCGACCCTGTCCGAGCGCACCAACGTTGTCGTCATGGTCGACGAGGCGCACCGGTCCAACTACGACCTGATCGACGGGTTCGCGCGCAACGTCCGCGACGCCCTGCCGAACGCGTCGTTCATCGGGTTCACCGGCACTCCCATCGACGAGAAGGACCGGTCCACGGCCGAGATTTTCGGGGAGTACGTCGACGTCTACGACATGACCCAGGCCATCGAGGACGGGGTCACCGTCAAGGTCTACTACGAGGGTCGTCTGGCGAAGGTCGAGCTGCCGGCAGAGGCCCGTAAGGAGATCGACGAGGAGTTCGAGGACGCGACCGTCGGGTCCGAGGAGGAGATCGCCGAGACCCTGAAGACGAAGTTCTCCCGCGTCGAGGCCATCGTCGGGTCCGAGAAGCGGCTCAAGCAGCTCGCCGCCGACATCGTGGACCACTGGGACGCCCGCAAGGAGACCCTGGCCGGCAAGGGCATGATCGTCACGCTGTCGCGCCGGATCGCGGTCGACCTCTACAACGAGATCATCGCCCTGCGCCCGGACTGGCACAGTGACGAGGACTCCGAGGGTGTCGTCAAGGTGGTCATCACCGGGGACGCGACCGACCCGGCACGGTTCCAGCCGCACATCCGCAACAACGAGCAGCGCCGGGCGTTGAAGGCGCGGGCGTCGGACCCGGACGACCCGTTGGAGCTGGTGATCGTGCGGGACATGTGGCTCACCGGCTTCGACTCCCCGCCGATGCACACCATGTACGTCGACAAGCCGATGCGCTCCGCCGGGCTGATGCAGGCCATCACCCGGGTGAACCGGACGTTCAAGGACAAGCCGTCCGGTCTGGTCGTGGACTACATCGGCATCGCGGAGGACCTCAAGTCCGCGCTGGCGACCTACACCGACCGGGACAAGAAGGGTCGGGCTATCGGCGAGGATGTCCGCAAGACCGCCATCCCGGAGATGCTCGCCGAGCACAGTGTCGTCTCCGACCTGCTGCACGGCGTGGACTGGGTCACCATCCTGGGCAGCGGGGAGGCCAAGGCGTTCGTCTACGCGGTGACGGCGACGGTGGACCACCTCCTGGAGGCCCACCGCGAGCACGAGGACGCCTCCGAGGGTGGTGAGGGGGAGTTCGACGGGGACGGCGAGAAGACACCCAGCCCCAAGAAGCGGTTTATGGCCCACGCCAGCCGTCTCAAGCGGCTCTTCACCCTGGTCCCCACCTCCGACGAGGCGACGGCGATCCGCGACGACGTGGAGTTCTTCGACGCCGTCCGTCAGGCCATCGCCAAGATCGAGGCCGCCGACCGCAGGCCCGGCGAGGACGCCGAGCTGGACACCGCCGTGCGGCAGATCGTCAGCCAGCACGTCTCCGGCGGCGGCGTGATCGACATCTTCGCCGAGGCCGGCCTGGCGCGACCCGACATCTCGCTCATCGACGACGACTTCCGGAAGAAGTTCGAGGAGTCGGACCAGAAGAACCTGCAGCTGGAGGCCGTCAAGCGGCTCATCCAGAACGAGGTGCGGGTCATCGGCAGACGCAACGTCGTCGCTGGCAAGAAGTTCTCCGAGATGCTCACGGCGGCGCTCAACCGGTACCAGAACCGCTCTATCACCGCGGCCCAGGTGATGTCCGAGATCGTCGAGCTGGCCAAGCAGATGAAGCAGCAGCGCGAGCGAGGGCAGCACACCGGTCTCACTGAGAGCGAGATCGCCTTCTACGACGCCCTCGCAGACAACGAGTCCGCCAAGGCAGTCATGGCCGATGAGACGATGCAGCAGATCGCGCACGAGCTGGCCGAGATCGTGCGCCGGGACGCCAAGACCGACTGGAACGTTAAGGAGACCGTCCGCGCCAAGCTTCGGACCAGGATCAAGCGGCTCCTGCTCAAGCATGGTTACCCGCCGGATAAGGAGCCGGCAGCCACCGAGCTGATCATCCACCAGGCCGAGGTCCTGGCTGAGGCTGGGGAGTGAACAGAAGGACTGGGACACGAAGCGTTACGGCCACCTACACGTTCCCTTTGCCCGCCGTCGAGAACACAGATGCATGCCAGGGGCCGAGATGGGTGAGGCCGACGGTAGGGTTGCCCAACGACGTCGAGAAGCCGCTGTAGGGGGATCACGACGATGCCCAACCGTTCAACACAGCCCACCGTGGCGACGGTGCCCCTTCTGTTGCAGGAGTGGTCGCCGCTGAACGATCTGAGGCCGGACGAGGTGACGCTCGGATCAGCCAGACGGGTCATGTGGGTGTGCTCGGTGTGCTCACGACACTGGCAGGCTATGGTTTCCAACCGGCACTACCGCGGGTCGGGGTGTCCAAGCTGCGCGCAGGCGGCCAGGCGTCGTCCCAGGAGTGATCTGAGCGCGCTGCAGGTCGCGCCCCGACTGGCCGCGGAGTGGGTGCCCGAGCTCAATCCCGGTATCGACCTCACCTGGTATGCGCCCCACTCCAAGACCCTGGTGGTCTGGCGCTGCCCTGACTGCGGCCATCAGTGGACCAGCCGAATCGCCACCCGGGTGGCGAAACACACCGGCTGTCCCCGCTGCACCGCCGCCGCACGCCGGGGCCGACGTCGTGGTCGGCGGCGGTAAGCGCAGCCAAGCCCGGTCGTCGGGGCCGCCTGAGCGCCAGACGGCCCACTGGAAGTCGGCGAGGGAGCAATGTCCGCCTCGCACAAGAGTTCGATACCGTGGCGTCATGGCGGGCGGTATGTACGGCCGGCGCGGTCCTGGGGTTCCCCTGCGGGACCGCGGTCCAGGCATGCCCCTCTCTCCTGCTCCACTCTCATTGCCCCCTGTCCCGCGGGCACCCTCACGGACACGGCATGCTTGGGCGCGTCTCCAGCCGGGAGGGGACGAAGTAGAGGCGCTGGTGGTCAGCTGGCAGGGCACTCCTGATGGGTGGGTGGCCTGGGTGGTCTGCGCTGCCCAGGAGGATGAGGTGGTGACTGTGCTGCTGCCTGCCGCGCAGCTGCGGCCGGCCCTCTGAATCGGTTGTCTGCTGCGGGTGAGTCCCTGAGCTGATCTGGGCCGCTTTGGGGAGTAGGGAGTCCGGGCCTGTGGCCGGACACCCCTGACCCAGGAGGTGGCCATGATCTGCGAACCGTGTAGGCCTGTCCATGAGTCGGCGGACTGCATCGACTCCAAGGCGGGGCGGCAGTACCCGTGGAGGCACTGCGCCTGTCAGCACCGGGCTCGTGCCGAAACGACCGCTACCGCCGCCGAGGCTGAGTCGCAGGAGCGTCCAACTGAGGAGCGATGAGCAGAGATTCCCTCAGGACGTTCGCGTCGCGGGGTGGGCGGGAGACTTCGCGGCTCTGGCTGCCCCGTCGAGTCCTGGTCTCGGCGCGCACGTGGGGTCCCGGCGCTGCAGGACGGGCTCGCCCGTGCCTCCCGACGGCTCGAGGACGTCGACTGGCCCAGCGGGGCGGTCAGTGGCCACCGGGTCGAGGACCGGCGGGCTTTGCTTCGGGAGGTCGCCGATCAGTGTGAGGTTGCGGCCGCGCAGGGTTTGGACACGCCCGGCGGGGCGCCAGGAGGCGCAGGCGCGCCAGGTGAAGGAGAAGTGGGCCAAGGAGGGCACGGACGGAGTGCGGCACAACGCAGGAAGCACCAGTCTCAGCGGTCCGTCGTACTGAGCACTGCCCGCGCCACCGGCGGCCCGTCCCCGACGACTCGGTGCCGGTGCTGCAGTTGGGGGTGTCGTAGCCGCACGGCGCGGTCCCGGGTGTGGTCGTCGGTGTAGGTCCCGTCCAGCAGGTCGGCGTAGACCCCGGCCAGGTGGTGCTGCAGGAGGTACTGGTCACCGACCTGGGCGCGGGCACGGTCCCAGGACCGGATGGCCCACCACGTGGTGAGCGCCACGGCCAGGACGAAGGTGGAGACGTACATGGCAGGGTCCTCGGTGGTCCCCAGCCAGATCCCCACGCCGGCGTGGATGACCAGGCACGCCACCATCACCCGGTGGCTCAGGAAGGTCGCGGCGATGCCCCACATGATGGCGATCCACGTGATCCAGACCTTCCACGGGGCCAGCATGACCATCGCGGCCGGGTCGTGACGGGTCAGCCCGGAGCGCATCACTCCCATTTCGTGCGTGATGACCGCCGCTGCCTGCTGCGGTCCCAGCTGTCCTGACCAGAGTGCGTCGATCATGCCTCTGCTCACCACGACGGTCCGCCGGCCGAGCGCGGTGACGTCCACCTGCTGGCCGGGACCCACCAGCAGCGCCATCTGCTGCGGTGGGACGCCGTGTCGCAGCAGGACCTCGGCCACCGGCGCCAACGTGTGCCGCTGGTGCAGCCGGGGTGCCCGGGCACGCAGGAAGACGCGCGCCAGCCATCTCTCCCCAGCCTCGGTGTCGGCAGCCGCGGCCAGCACGGTCACGGCCAGCAGGGTCAGGGCCGCGGGGCCGTACCGGCCCAGCTGACGGACCGGGCCGTACCAGCCCAGCGCCAGCTCACCGATGACCAACCACATCGGGGCACTCATCAGCATCGGCACGACCAGGGCTCTGGCCCGTGCCCGCCTCGCCCTGCGCACGGTCATCGCTCCACCTCCACCTGACCCACCACTGCTGTGACGTCCAGCGACTTTCGGGTTGGTGAGTCCCAGGCCTTCCGTTCCCCGCTTTAGGGGTCATGAACAGCGTGCCCGCTACCACCGACAGGCCACAGGACTTGTCCACAGGCCGACCTGGCGGCCCCGTTGTCCACAGGCGAGGCGGGGCCGGCCACACCCCCTCCTGGACGACGTAGCCATGAACCGAACACCCCGCACGAGATCACCGAAGGAGATCACTGCCATGCCCGACACGACACCCGAAGCCGCCCGCGTCCTGGTGCGCATGCACCAGCTGCTGTCGCAGGCCGGGGACGAGGCCGACCGGCGGGCCCGCCGAAGCCGTGACCTGGACACGGTGGCGCTGGCCAACAACCTGACCTACGCCAAAGACCAGGTCTTCCACCTGGTGCCTGCACCGTGTCGAGGCGCGCTCCTGGACCGACCGGAGCCTGACGGGGCCGAGCCTGTCGACCTGGCCCGTCGGGCCGAGGAGCTCAGCCGGACCGAACCGGTCCACGACTTTCCCCCGGGCGTCGCGTCCGTCGTTCAGCTCCTCATCGACACGGTGCGGGAGTTCTCATGAGCCGGCGCCGCCAGCCCTCGATCTACCCACCCAGCGCCGGTGAGCTGATGGACCGGGCGAACATCCTGGCCCGCGACCTGCTGTACGAGGCACCCGAGCGGGACGGCCGGGCGATGCTCCGGGCCTGGGGTGAGGTCGTCGAAGGAGCCAGTGAGCTGTGGCACCAGCTTCCGCAACGCTCGGACCAGCCGGGCACCGGCCGGGACGTCATCGACCAGCTCGAACGCTCGGCCAGAACGCTGCACCGCTCAGCCGGCGGTGGCATCGATGTCGACCCCACCCTGCAGGAGATCGGCCAACTGTTCACCCAGGCGGCCGACCTGATCGCCCGCAGCGGCGTCATCGAGCGCCACGAGCCGCTGTGGTGAAGCGCCCCAGGTTTGATGCCGCTTCCTTTCGAGTCCGGAAGGATGCATGTCATGCCGAAGAAGATCGATCCCGAGCTGAAGGCTCGGGCTGTGCGGTTGGTGCTGGAGCACCGCAACGAGTACCCGACGATGACCGCGGCCGTGCTGGCGGTCTCCCGGCAGGAAGGAGTGGGCAAGGAATCGTTGCGGCGGTGGGTCGCCCAGGCCGAGATCGATGCCGGCGACCGGCCAGGGACCACCACGGCCGAGCAGGCGGAGATCAAGAAGCTGAAGGCCGAGAACCGGCGGCTGCGTGAGGACGTGGCCATCCTGAAGGCGGCCACGAGTTTCTTCGTGGGGGAGCTCGACCCCCGGAACCGATGATCATGGCGTTCATCGACGCCCAGCGCGCCCAGGGGCACGCGGTCGAGTCGATCTGCCGGGTCCTGCGCGAGCAGGGCCTGCAGGTCGCCGCGCGCACCTACCGGGCCTGGAAGAACAACTCCCGCCAGCCCTCGGCCCGCACGCACACCGATGCTCTGGTGATGGACCTGGTGCGCGACCTGGCCTGGACCACCAACACCCGCACCGGCGCCCGTCAGCTAGCCCCGGAAGGGCTGTACGGGCGACGCAAGATGACCGCGCTGGTCCGCCGCAGCGGCCTGCCCGACGCCTCGGCCGGGGCGGTCGACCGGGCGATGCGCGCCCTGGGCCTGTCCGGCCTCCGCCGCGACAAGGGCATCCGGACCACGATCCCCACCAAGGACGGGCGGCGCGCTGGCGACCTGTTGGATCGCGACTTCACCGCCACCTGCCCGAACCAGACCTGGGTGATGGACTTCACCTACGTCCGGGCCTGGACCGGGTGGGTGTACGTCGCGTTCGTCCTGGACGTCTTCGCCCAGCGGATCGTGGCCTGGCACGCTGCCACGACCAAGGAGGTCGACCTGGTGATGACCCCGCTGCGGATGGCGATCTGGCAGCGTGACCACGACGGGCACCCCGTCGCACCCGGCCTGATCTGCCACGCGGACGCCGGGTCGCAGTACACCTCGCTGCGATTCACCGAGCACCTGGCCCTGGAAGGCCTGCGACCCTCCATCGGCTCGGTCGGTGATGCGTTCGACAACGCCTTGATGGAGAGCGCCATCGGCCTGTACAAGACCGAGTGCATCCGCACCACCGTCTTCTGCGACGGGCCCTACAAGACCATCGCGGACGTCGAGTACGCCACCGCTGCCTGGGTCGACTGGTACAACCAGCGACGCCTCCACGGCAGCCTTGGCATGATGTCCCCAGTGGAGTACGAGAACGCCCACTACGCGACCCTCAACCGAGAGCCGCAACCCGTATAGGAGCGGCACAGAACCTGGGGCGCTTCA
>NZ_JBQGWG010000022.1:0-33472 GCF_052073805.1 Ornithinimicrobium panacihumi
GGTGTGTGTCCGATCCTTGAGAACTCAACAGCGTGTCAGTTTTTTGATGCCAAGTATTGTTTTGTTTGGCCACTGGTGCTTGTCGCCCCCCGCGGTGGGTGCTGGTGGTTTTTGTCAGGTTCTTGGCTCTCTTTTAGGGATCTAAGGGTTTTTATCGGAGAGTTTGATCCTGGCTCAGGACGAACGCTGGCGGCGTGCTTAACACATGCAAGTCGAACGATGAAGCCCAGCTTGCTGGGTGGATTAGTGGCGAACGGGTGAGTAACACGTGAGTAACCTGCCCTTTCCTCTGGGATAACTCCGGGAAACCGGTGCTAATACTGGATATGACTCCAACCTGCATGGGTATGGGGTGGAAAGATTTATCGGGATGGGATGGACTCGCGGCCTATCAGCTTGTTGGTGGGGTAATGGCCTACCAAGGCGACGACGGGTAGCCGGCCTGAGAGGGTGACCGGCCACACTGGGACTGAGACACGGCCCAGACTCCTACGGGAGGCAGCAGTGGGGAATATTGCACAATGGGCGAAAGCCTGATGCAGCGACGCCGCGTGAGGGATGACGGCCTTCGGGTTGTAAACCTCTTTCAGCTCTGACGAAGCTTTTGTGACGGTAGGAGCAGAAGAAGCACCGGCTAACTACGTGCCAGCAGCCGCGGTAATACGTAGGGTGCGAGCGTTGTCCGGAATTATTGGGCGTAAAGAGCTTGTAGGCGGTTTGTCGCGTCTGCTGTGAAATCCCGGGGCTTAACTCCGGGCTTGCAGTGGGTACGGGCAGGCTAGAGTGTGGTAGGGGAGACTGGAATTCCTGGTGTAGCGGTGGAATGCGCAGATATCAGGAGGAACACCGATGGCGAAGGCAGGTCTCTGGGCCACTACTGACGCTGAGAAGCGAAAGCGTGGGGAGCGAACAGGATTAGATACCCTGGTAGTCCACGCCGTAAACGTTGGGCGCTAGGTGTGGGTCCCATTCCACGGGGTCCGTGCCGCAGCTAACGCATTAAGCGCCCCGCCTGGGGAGTACGGCCGCAAGGCTAAAACTCAAAGGAATTGACGGGGGCCCGCACAAGCGGCGGAGCATGCGGATTAATTCGATGCAACGCGAAGAACCTTACCAAGGCTTGACATATACCGGAAACATCCAGAGATGGGTGCCCCGCAAGGTCGGTATACAGGTGGTGCATGGTTGTCGTCAGCTCGTGTCGTGAGATGTTGGGTTAAGTCCCGCAACGAGCGCAACCCTCGTTCTATGTTGCCAGCACGTGATGGTGGGGACTCATAGGAGACTGCCGGGGTCAACTCGGAGGAAGGTGGGGATGACGTCAAATCATCATGCCCCTTACGTCTTGGGCTTCACGCATGCTACAATGGCCGGTACAGAGGGCTGCGAAACCGTGAGGTGGAGCGAATCCCTTAAAGCTGGTCTCAGTTCGGATTGGGGTCTGCAACTCGACCCCATGAAGTCGGAGTCGCTAGTAATCGCAGATCAGCAACGCTGCGGTGAATACGTTCCCGGGCCTTGTACACACCGCCCGTCAAGTCACGAAAGTCGGTAACACCCGAAGCCGGTGGCCCAACCCTTGTGGAGGGAGCTGTCGAAGGTGGGACTGGTGATTGGGACTAAGTCGTAACAAGGTAGCCGTACCGGAAGGTGCGGCTGGATCACCTCCTTTCTAAGGAGCATCACGCCCCCCGGCTGTTTTGTCGGGTGGGTTTTGTGGCCTGCTGCGTGGGCGAGTGTCCCACGGTGGGTTGCTCTGGGTGGAACATCAAGATTCTGTCGCTGCCGCTGTTGGTGGTGGCCCGGTTGGTGAGTACGGCCTCTTTGGGGGTGGGGAAAGCTGGGGCTGTCGCTGGTGGGTGGTGGTGCTGACACGTTGTTGGGTCCTGAGGGATCGGGCCCCTTTGTCGTGGCTTCGTGGTGCCGGCTGTTGTGCTGGCCTGGGCGGGGTCGTGGAGGGGTTGGGTGTCTCTGGTTGTCCGGGGCCTTTGCTTGTTCCAGCTTGGTTGCTGGGGCCGGTGGGGGTTGGCCTGGTCGTATGTTGAGAACTGTACAGTGGACGCGAGCATCTTTGTGGCTTTTATGTTTTTAAGGGCGCACGGTGGATGCCTTGGCACCAGGAACCGAAGAAGGACGTAGGAATCTGCGATAAGCCTCGGGGAGTCGATAACCAGACATTGATCCGAGGATTTCCGAATGGGGAAACCCGGCTGGCTTCATCGCCAGTCACCCGCACCTGAATATATAGGGTGTGTGGAGGGAACGTGGGGAAGTGAAACATCTCAGTACCCACAGGAAGAGAAAACAACATGTGATTCCGTGAGTAGTGGCGAGCGAAAGTGGAAGAGGCTAAACCTTGTCTGTGTGATGACCTGTCAGGGGTTGCAGGCGAGGGGTTGTGGGAGTGTGTGTGCACGTGCTGACACGCGTGCGCGGAGTAAGAAATCGATGGTATAGGCGAAGGGTCTGGAAAGGCCTGGCGTAGACGGTGATACCCCGGTAGCTTAAATATTGTCGACTCCGTATCGCACCACCCAAGTAGTACGGGGCCCGAGAAATCCCGTACGAATCTGGCAGGACCACCTGCTAAGCCTAAATATTCCCTGGTGACCGATAGCGGACAAGTACCGTGAGGGAAAGGTGAAAAGTACCCCGGGAGGGGAGTGAAATAGTTCCTGAAACCGTGTGCCTACAATCCGTCGGAGCTGGACTGCGGTCTGGTGACGGCGTGCCTTTTGAAGAATGAGCCTGCGAGTTAGTGCTCAGTGGCGAGGTTAACCCGTGTGGGGTAGCCGTAGCGAAAGCGAGTCCGAACAGGGCGATCATAGTCGCTGGGTCTAGACCCGAAGCGGAGTGATCTACCCATGGCCAGGGTGAAGCGCGGGTAAGACCGCGTGGAGGCCCGAACCCACTTAGGTTGAAAACTGAGGGGATGAGCTGTGGGTAGGGGTGAAAGGCCAATCAAACTCCGTGATAGCTGGTTCTCCCCGAAATGCATTTAGGTGCAGCGTCATGTGTTTCTTGCCGGAGGTAGAGCTACTGGATGGCTGATGGGCCCCACCGGGTTACTGACGTCAGCCAAACTCCGAATGCCGGTAAGTGAGAGCATGGCAGTGAGACTGCGGGGGATAAGCTTCGTAGTCGAGAGGGAAACAGCCCAGATCATCAGCTAAGGTCCCTAAGCGTGTGCTAAGTGGGAAAGGATGTGGAGTTGCTGTGACAACCAGGAGGTTGGCTTAGAAGCAGCCACCCTTTAAAGAGTGCGTAATAGCTCACTGGTCAAGTGATTCCGCGCCGACAATGTAGCGGGGCTCAAGCACACCACCGAAGCTGTGGCAGTGACACTTTGCTCGGCCCACACTTGTGTGGGTCCAGGCGTGTTGCTGGGTAGGGGAGCGTCGTGTCGGCAGAGAAGCGCCCGAGTGATCGAGGTGTGGAGCCGACACGAGTGAGAATGCAGGCATGAGTAGCGAATGAAGAGTGAGAAACTCTTCCGCCGAATAACCAAGGGTTCCAGGGTCAAGCTAATCTGCCCTGGGTAAGTCGGGACCTAAGGCGAGGCCGACAGGCGTAGTCGATGGACATCCGGTTGATATTCCGGAACCGGCGAAGAACCGCCCAATACCGAATCATGTGATGCTAAACGCCCGAAGCCGTCGCATCCCCTTCACCTTCGGGTGGAGGTCGTGGCGGTCTAGCGCGTGACCCGAGCGTGTAGTAGGTAAGCGATGGAAGGACGCAGAAAGGTAGCCTCCGCGTGGCGATGGTTGTCCACGTCCAAGAGCGCAGGGCCGGGGAGAGGTAAATCCGCCCCATCAGTGCCTCAGGCTTGATAGTGACCGCGTATGCGGGAAGCAGGGCGATCCTATACTGCCAAGAAAAGTTTCTAGCGAGGTTCTAGCCGCCCGTACCCCAAACCGACTCAGGTGGTTAGGTAGAGAATACCAAGGCGATCGAGTGAATCGTGGTTAAGGAACTCGGCAAAATGCCCCCGTAACTTCGGGAGAAGGGGGGCCCGCGGCGTGAAACCCCTAGCGGGTTAGCGTCAAGGGCCGCAGAGACCAGGGAGAAGCGACTGTTTACTAAAAACACAGGTCCGTGCGAAGTCGAAAGACGATGTATACGGACTGACGCCTGCCCGGTGCTGGAACGTTAAGGGGACGGGTTAGCGCGCAAGCGCGAAGCTCAGAACTTAAGCGCCAGTAAACGGCGGTGGTAACTATAACCATCCTAAGGTAGCGAAATTCCTTGTCGGGTAAGTTCCGACCTGCACGAATGGCGTAACGACTTCTCCACTGTCTCAACCACGAACTCGGCGAAATTGCACTACGAGTAAAGATGCTCGTTACGCGCAGCAGGACGGAAAGACCCCGGGACCTTTACTATAGCTTGGTATTGGTGTTCGGTACGGCTTGTGTAGGATAGGTGGGAGACTGTGAAGCAGCCACGCCAGTGGTTGTGGAGTCAACGTTGAAATACCACTCTGGTCGTTCTGGATATCTAACCTCGGTCCGTGATCCGGATCAGGGACAGTGCCTGGTGGGTAGTTTAACTGGGGCGGTTGCCTCCTAAAAGGTAACGGAGGCGCCCAAAGGTTCCCTCAGCCTGGTTGGCAATCAGGTGTCGAGTGTAAGTGCACAAGGGAGCTTGACTGTGAGACAGACATGTCGAGCAGAGACGAAAGTCGGGACTAGTGACCCGACGGTGGCTTGTGGAAGCGCCGTCGCTCAACGGATAAAAGGTACCCCGGGGATAACAGGCTGATCCTGCCCAAGAGCTCATATCGACGGCATGGTTTGGCACCTCGATGTCGGCTCGTCGCATCCTGGGGCTGGAGTCGGTCCCAAGGGTTGGGCTGTTCGCCCATTAAAGCGGTACGCGAGCTGGGTTTAGAACGTCGTGAGACAGTTCGGTCCCTATCCGCTGCGCGCGTAGGAAACTTGAGGAGAGCTGTCCCTAGTACGAGAGGACCGGGATGGACGAACCACTGGTGTGTCAGTTGTCCTGCCAAGGGCACCGCTGATTAGCTACGTTCGGACGTGATAACCGCTGAAAGCATCTAAGCGGGAAGCACACTCCAAGATGAGGTTTCCATCACCCTTCGGGGTGGAGAGGCTCCCAGCTAGACTACTGGGTTGATAGGCCGGATGTGGAAGCACAGTAATGTGTGGAGCTGACCGGTACTAATAAGCCGACAACATAAAACAACAAAGATGTTACGCGTCCACTGTACGGTCTCTCGGGATACGAACACGCCCCCGGGCTAGATGTTCGAACAACTCGATAATGTTACGGCGGCCATAGCGTCAGGGAAACGCCCGGTCACATTCCGAACCCGGAAGCTAAGCCTGACAGCGCCGATGGTACTGCACTGGAGACGGTGTGGGAGAGTAGGACACCGCCGGACCACACTTCGCAAAGGCCCTGGTCGGAGAAATCTGACCAGGGCCTTTGTCATGCCCCGGGCGGAGAGGACTACGCTGCACCAATGTCGAGGACAGCACGACGGTGGCTGGTCGTCGCGGTGGTGGCCCTGCTCGTGGCCGTCGTCGCGCTGGCGATGTGGTTCGCCCGTGACGGGAGCGCCCCGGAGGGCGGGAGCGCGTCCGAGGACGGGAGCAGCGACGCAGGGCAGGTCGAGGATGAGCAGATGGACCAGCGGACGCTGGAGTCGCTCGTCCGTCCGGCGTCCCAGGGGCGGTTGACGGGGGAGCGCTTCTACTTCGTGCTGCCGGACCGGTTCGTCAACGGCGACCCTGGCAACGACCGAGGTGCAGCGGGGCAAGGGGCAGGACGGGAAGCGCACGGCTTCGACCCGACCGATGTGGGCTACTACCACGGTGGTGACCTGAAAGGCCTCCGGGACAACCTCGACTATCTCGAGGAGCTGGGTGTCACCGCGGTGTGGATGACGCCCGTGATGACCAACCGCGCGGTCCAGGGTGAGGGGAAGGACGCTAGCGCCGGCTACCACGGCTACTGGGTCACCGACTTCACCTCGGTCGACCCGCACCTGGGGACGCGGGCGGATCTGGAGGCCCTGGTCGAGGAGGCCCACGAGCGGGACATGAAGGTCTTCCTGGACATCATCACCAACCACACCGCGGACGTCATCGACTACGAGGAGGGGGAGTACGCCTACCGGCCTACGGGCGAGGATCCCTACACCCCCGTCTTCCGGGCGGAGGAGGACGGGTCCGTCAAGGCGCCGGAGTGGCTCAACGACCCGGAGCGCTACCACAACCGGGGCAACAGCACCTTCGAGGGAGAGTCGTCGATCCTGGGCGACTTCTCCGGCCTGGAAGACCTGGCCACCGAGCAGCCCGAGGTGGTGGAGGGGATGGTCGGGATCTACCAGGACTGGGTCGACGTCGGTGTCGACGGTTTCCGGATCGACACCGTCAAGCACGTGGACCTGGAGTTCTGGCAGGCGTTCGCACCGGCGCTGCTCGCCCACGCCGACGAGGTCGGCAATGAGGACTTCTTCATGTTCGGTGAGGTCTACGACGCCAGCCCGACGGCGATGAGCACCTACTCGACGGCGGGAGCACTGCCGGCCACCCTCGACTTCGGTTTCCAGGCCGCGGCCACCGAGTTCGTCAAGGGCGCACCGGCCAGCAGGCTGCAGCAGCTCTACGACGGGGACGACTGGTACACCGACGCCGACTCCGGGGCCGCAGGGCTTCCCACCTTCCTCGGCAACCACGACATGGGTCGTGCGGCCCACCTCTACGCACCTGCGGCGCTGCTGCACTCAGACCTCGCGGACCGTGTCGAGCTGGCGCACAGCCTGATGTTCCTGACCCGCGGCCAGCCGGTGGTCTACTACGGCGACGAGCAAGGGTTCGTCGGACGGGGCGGCGACAAGCAGGCCCGCCAGGACATGCTGCCCACCCAGGTCGAGGCCTGGGCGGCGCAGGAGGACGTCCACGGGGAGCCGCTGGGAGAGGAGGGCCACCTGGACCGGTCGGCCCCGCTCTACCAGCACATCGCCGAGCTGTCTCGTCTGCGGGAGGAGCATCCGGTGCTGGCCGAGGGCGCCCAGATCGTGCACCCGACCGCGCAGGCCCCCAGCGTCTTCGCCGCCAGCCGCGTCCTGATCGAGGACGGGATCGAGCACCTGGTCCTGGTCAACAACGGTGTCGAGGCCGCCGAGGTGCAGGTGCCCACGGCCAGCCCGGGTGCGGCCTTCGAGCTGCTCTGGGGCGAGGTCGCCAACCTCTCCGTAGCCGCCGATGGCCGCCTCACGGCGACGGTGCCCCCGCTGGGGGTGGTGCTGCTCAGGGCGGACCGGTCCGTGCCCGAGGTCGAGGACGTTCTCGACATCACCCTGGCCGCGCCGTCCCAGCTGCAGGGGCGGGCCCAGGTCATGGCGGAGGTCGGCGGAGGAGAAGGTCCGGCGCCGTTGGGGGAGGTGACCTTCCTGGCACGGGCCGCCGGCGAGGAGGACTGGACGCACCTGGGCACCGACGACGCCCCGCCCTACCGGGTATATCCGGTCGCCGACATGCTCCCCGAGGGGCAGCTCGAGCTCATGGCGGTGCTGCGACCGTGGCGGGGACCGCTGTCCTCGGCCACCTCGGTCACCGAGGTGATTCACGCCAAGGGTGCAGCAGCTCCGGCGGCTCCGGGCCAGCCCGCCCAGGTCGTCGCGGCAGGCACCTTCCAGGCGGTAGCCGGCTGCACCCAGGACTGGGACCCGGCCTGCGCGTCGACTGCACTGTCCTTCGACAAGGAGAGCTCGACGTGGTCGATCGACCTGGTGCTGCAGCCGGGTGACCACGAGTTCAAGATCGCCGTGGACGGCTCCTGGGACGAGAACTACGGGGCCGACGGGGTCCCCGACGGAGCCAACATCGCGCTGCCGTCCGGGGGTGCGGTGAGGGTGGTCTACGACCACGCCGACCACGTCATCACGGTCACCCCGGGGGACTGAGCAACAGACCCGGGGGTGGTGTGCCCGACACCGCGGTGCAGAAGGCAGGATGGGACCATGCAGCCCGTCACCGAGACCGATGCCGAGTCCCTGGGCCCCCGGGTGGGCATCCTCACCTCCGGCGGCGATTCGCCGGGCATGAATGCCGCGATCCGGGCCGTGGTGCGCACGACCCTGGGCCTGGGCGGCCAGCCCTATGCCGTGCTCGAGGGATGGCAGGGGGCCGTCCGCGGGGGGGACGGCGTCAAGGCCCTGGGCTGGGGCGACGTCAGCGCCATCCTGCACCGTGGAGGCACCGTCCTGGGCACGGCACGGTGCCCCGAGTTCCGTGAGCGTGCGGGCCTGCGCGCGGCGGCCCTCAACCTCGTGACGCACGGGATCGACCGTCTCGTGGTCATCGGTGGCGACGGCTCGTTGCGCGGCACCGAGGAGCTGAGGCAGGAGTGGCCGGGTCTGCTGGACGAGCTGGTCGCCTCCGGCGATCTTGCACCGGAGGTCCGCGACCGCCACCACGTCCTGCGCGTGGTCGGTCTGGTCGGCTCGATCGACAACGACATGGCCGGCACGGACATGACCATCGGCGCGGACACCGCCCTGCACCGGATCATGGCCGCCCTCGACGCCCTCACCTCCACGGCCGCCAGCCATCAGCGCACCTTCGTGGTGGAGGTCATGGGACGCCACTGCGGCTACCTGGCGCTCATGGCCGCGATCGCAGGAGGCTGCGACACGGTCCTGGTCCCCGAGGACCCGCCGGCCGACTCCTGGCGCGACGACCTGGTCGCGGGGCTGCAGCGTTCCCGGGCCACGGGCCAGCGCGACCTGCTCGTCATCGTCGCCGAGGGAGCCACCGACCGCCACGGGGTCCCGATCACCAGCGCCGACGTCGAGGCGGCGATCGGCGACCGCATGGGTGAGCGCGCGCGGGTCACCATCCTCGGCCACGTCCAGCGAGGAGGGCGGCCCTCGGCCTACGACCGCTGGATGCCGACCATGCTGGGCTTCGCCGCAGCCCGCGAGGTGGTCGCCGACGAGCACGGGGGTGTCTCCAGGATCGTCGGCGTGCGCCACAACCGCGTCAGCATCTCGTCCTTGACCTCGGCCGTGGAGGCCACCAACGCGGTCAAGCGCGCACTGGAGACCCAGGACTTCGAGTCGGCCCGGATCGCCCGGGGCCGCTCGTTCACGGCGCTCTCACGCCTGGTGGCAGGTCTGTCCGAGCCCCCCGCCGAGCCCACCGGGCCCCGGATCGCGGTGCTCCATGCGGGCGGGCTGGCGCCGGGGATGAATGCCGCCGTCCGCTCCCTGGTCCGCTTCGGGCAGCAGGAAGGTATGCGGATCCTCGGCGTGGAGGGCTCGCTCCACGGCCTCGTCGACGGGCGTGTCCGGGAGCTGGGGTGGGCGGAGGTCGACGACTGGGTCGGGATGGGCGGGGCCGTCCTGGGCACCCGCCGGACCATCGCGACGGAGGCCGACCTGCCGGCCATCGCGGAGGCGATCTCCGCGCACCAGATCGAGGCACTGGTCCTCGTCGGGGGCCTGGACGCCTACCGCACCGCCGCGGTCCTCGACCGTGGACGCCAGGAGCACCCAGGGTTGGCGATCCCGGTGGTCTGCCTGCCCGCCACGATCGACAACAACCTGCCCGGGGCCGAGCTGTCCATCGGTGCGGACACCGCGCTCAACACGGTGGTCGACGCGCTCGACAAGATCAGGACCTCCGCCTCCGCCACCAAGAGGTGCTTCGTGGCCGAGACCAAGGGCGGGGAGTGCGGCTACCTGACGCTGCTGTCCGGTCTGGCCGCCGGGGCCGAGCGGGTCCACCTGCCCGAGGACGAGCTGGCGCTGGCCGACCTGGCCGCCGACGCGACGCGGATGACGGAGTCCTTCAAGGCCGGGCGTCAGCTCTACCTGGTCCTTCGCAGCGAGGGCGCGGCCGAGCAGTACCCCACCGACTTCGCTGCCCGGATCTACGAGGAGGAGGGTGGGGACCTGTTCGACGTGCGCTGCAACATCCTGGGCCACGTCCAGGAGGGCGCGGACCCGACCCCCTTCGATCGCCTGCTCGCCACGCGGCTGGCCCGTGCCGCGCTGGACGAGCTGGGCCGCCAGCTGTTCGCGGGCGAGGCGACCGGGTGCTACCTCGGAGAGGTCGACGGCGGACTGCGCGTCACGCCGATCGGGCTCCTCGAGGAGCAGATGCACCCCGAGCAGGACCGGCCGCTGGACCAGTGGTGGATCCCGTTGCGCCGGATCGGCGGACTCGTGTCGGACTGGTTCGGGGACATCGACGAGGTCCAGCTGCCCATCCTCCACGACCCCGCGTGAGCCCAGGAGTGGCCGACGACACCCGGTCCGCCCGGGCGCACTGGCTCCGGCGCGACCTGCTCGCCCTGCCCGCCACCGCTCTGCCCCGCGGCGTGGCCGTGTCAGACCTCAGCTGGTGGCTGGAGGAGGTCCCCGACCCGGCCGGCGCGACGGCCGGGCCGACGGCCCATCCCCTCACCGTGGACGTCGCCGGCCTGCCGATGGACGTCCGGGCGGAGGTGCCCCACCTGGCCGGCTGCCTCGCGCTGCGTCTGGGCCCCGAGGCGGCGGGGTCGGCCGAGAAGATCCTGCTGGGCGGGATGCGCCTGGTCGCCCTCGACACCTCCGCGGACCCGGAGAGCGTCGTGCTCACGACGGGCGTCCAGATCCCGCACGTGCTCGACGACCTCTACGCCGGCGCGCCCGACCGTGATTACGGGGTGACCTGGGCCGGCGACGAACCGGGCGGCCGGGTGCCCCGCGTGACGGTCTGGGCCCCCACCGCACTCGAGGTCGAGCTCCTCCTGTGGGAGGGGATCCCGCCGGAGGACCAGCAGCGCTCCTGGGCTCCCGCCGGCGACCCGGTCCGGCACCGGATGACCCGCGACGCCGATGGGGTCTGGTCGGTCACCGGACAGCCAGGGTGGCGGGACCGGTGCTACCAGTTCGAGCTGACGCTGCACCACCCGGCGGCCGGGAAGGTCGTCCAGGTCCGGAGCACCGATCCCTGGTCGGTAGGACTGGCCATCGACTCGACCCACTCGGTCCTCGTCGACCTCGAGGACCCGCGATGGGCACCGGAGGAGTGGCTCGCCACGCCGGCGCCTGCGCTGTCGCACCCGGTCGACCAGGCCATCTACGAGCTGCACGTGCGGGACTTCTCCCGCGACGACCCGCTGGTCCCCGAGGAGCTGCGCGGCAGCTATCGCGCCTTCGCCGTCGAGGGTCACGGCCGGAGCCATCTGCGGCGGCTCGCCGAGGCGGGGCTCACCACGGTCCATCTCCTCCCGCTCTTCGACCTGACCTCGGTGGAGGAGGACCCCGAGCTGCAGGAGTCCCCGGACCCGGCAGAGCTTCATACCCTCAGCGCAGAGGACCCGGCCGGCACCGAGCAGCAGCGCCTGGTGCGGGCGGCCGCGCTGCGGGACGCCTTCAACTGGGGCTACGACCCTTGGCACTTCATGGCTCCCGAGGGCTCCTACGCCGCGCCTGCCGGGGCCGCGCACGGGGGCCGCCGCGTGGCGCAGGTGCGGGAGATGGTGGGCGCGCTGCACGGCACGGGGCTGCGCGTGGTGCTCGACCAGGTCTACAACCACACCACTGACTCCGGCCTCGGGCGGGCTTCGGTCCTGGACCGCGTGGTGCCCGGCTACTACCACCGGCTGGGTCCGGAGGGGAGGGTCGAGACCTCGACCTGCTGCCAGAATCTGGCCACCGAGCACCGGATGGGGCACAAGCTCATGGTCGACGCCTGCGTCCTCTGGGTCCGCCACTACCGCGTCGACGGTTTCCGCTTCGACCTCATGGGACATCACAGCCGGGCGAACCTGGAGGCGGTCCGGGCGGCGCTCGACGAGCTCACGCTGGAGGAGCACGGCGTCGACGGTGCCGGCGTGACGCTCTACGGCGAAGGCTGGAACTTCGGTGAGGTCGCCGACGACGCGCGCTTCCACCAAGCGGTCCAGGGTCAGCTGGCCGGGACCGGCATCGGCACCTTCAACGACCGGATCAGGGACGCGGTGCGGGGTGGCAGCGTGCACGACGACGACCCTCGCACCGGCCTGGGCTTCGCCACCGGCGCGGTCGAGCCGCTCCAGACCGACCTGCTCCAGGTGGGGCTGGGCGGTGGGCTCGCCGAGCTGCGCCTGGTCTCGCAGGAGACCGGCCGCGTGGTCAGCGGACGCACGGTGCGCTACGGCGATGCGCCGGGTGGCTACGCGTCGGAGCCGGTGGAGGTGGTCAACTACGTCGACGCGCACGACAACGAGACCTTGTGGGACACCCTGCTGCTCAAGCTTCCGCTCCACACCCCGATGAGCGAGCGGATCCGCCGCAACACCCTGGCGCTGGCCACGGTCACGCTCTCGCAGGGCATCTCGTTCTGGCACGCCGGCGCCGAGATCCTGCGGAGCAAGAGCCTGGACCGCAACAGCTATGCGTCCGGCGACTGGTTCAACCTGCTGGATCTCACCCTGCAGCACAACGGCTTCGGGCGTGGCCTGCCCCCGCGGCCCGACAACGGACGACGGTGGCCGGTGCTGGCCGAGGTGCTCTCGGCCCCCGGGCTCGCGCCCGCCCCCGAGGACATCTCCACCGCCTTCGGGCAGGCACTGGATCTGCTCCGGCTGCGCCGGGACCTGCCGCTGCTCCGGCTGGGCAGCGCGGACCGGATCCTCGACCAGCTCAGCTTCCCCGTGTCCGGCACCGTGCACGGCCGGCCGGAGACGGTCGTGATGCTCGTGGAGGATCTCGCTGCGCCGTTCGTCGACGGCGACCACTCCGGGCTGCTGCTGGTGCTCAACGCAGGTGCGGCTGCCGTGGACCAGGTGGTTCCCCCGCTGCGGGACCAGCACTGGGAGCTGTCGGCGGTCCAGCGCGAGGGGGCGGACCCCGTCGTGCGGGAGACCCAGTGGGATCGGGAGCGCGGGACCGTGCACGTGCCGGCGCTGACCGCGGCGGTGCTGGTCAGGCCCCGGTAGCGCGGGACCGCCCCACCGGCAACGCACAGGTGTAGACGACGACCCGCTTGGCCTGGGGGTTGCCCTGGCCGACGCGGCGGTAGCGATCCAGCACCTCGAGCAGCTCGGCCCGCATGGCCGTGGCCTGCTCCGCCGTCACCTGCACCGTGTGGTCCTCCAGGCCGCACACCTCGCGCCAGGACTGCTCCCAGTCGGCCCGGTCCTCCAGCCAACCGCGGGCCCGGTCCCCGAAGTGCGCCAGGTAGTCCAGGGCCAGCCAGTCGGCGGCCTGCGCGTCGTCCTCGTCGACCGGCTCGTCGTCGATCCCCCCGCGGATGACGGAGCGGTCGGGGGAGGGGGTCGCCCGCCAGAGGCGGCGACGTCCCGAGCCCTCACCCGTGTCCTCGACCAGGCCGACCTCCTCGAGGCGGCGGAGGTGGTATGAGGTAGCGCCGGTGTTCGTCTCGAGCGCGGCCGCCAGCTCGGTCGCCGTGGCCCGGCCATGGACCCGCAGCTCGGCAAGCAGCCTGCTGCGCATGGGGTGGGCCAGGGTCCGGAGGGCCTCGCGATCGGCGGTCATGAGTTCTGAAGCACCGAGTCCCGGGTGGAGTCCGCGGTGGCCGTCTCCGGGTTGGCCGCGATCAGGGCGTTGATCCACCGTGCCTGGGGGTCGGCGTCGACCAGGATGGCCTTGACCAGGAGGGTCGCGGGCAGGGCGAGCAGCGCGCCCACCGGGCCCAGGACCCAGGCCCACACGATCAGGGACAGGAAGGTGACCGTGGTGTTGACGCCGACCGCGTCCCCGGTGAACTTGGGCTGGATGATGGTCTGCACCACGAAGTTGAGGGCCGCGTAGATCACCAGGACCAGCAGGGCGTTGATCGGGCCGTTGGCCAGCAGCGCCATCAGCGTGGGCGGCACGAGCCCGATGACGAACCCGACGTTGGGGATGTAGTTGGTGATGAAGGCGAGCACGCCCCAGGCGAGGGCCAGCGGCACGCCCAGGATGACCAGCGCCACCACGTCAAGGATGGCCACGATCAGGCCGAAGACGGTGGTGACGACCCAGTAGCGTCGGACGCCGTCGCCGAACGCGTTCAGCGCGTTCGCCAGACGCGGGTGCTGCCCACGGACGAGCTCCATCCGCCGGTCACCGGTGAGCGAGTCGACCATGAGGAAGAAGATGACGATCGCGGCCGTGGTCAGCAGACCGAGGATGCCGCCGACGTTGCCGAGCACCCCGCCCAGGGCGCTGATGATCCGCTCGGGGTTGAGCGCATTCTTCAGCTGCTCCACCAGGGCGTCCTCGCCGACCCCGAAGCGGGCCAGCAGCGCCAGCCCCTGGTCGTAGAGGTCCTCCAGCTGCGTGCGATAGGCCGGCAGCTCCTGGACCATCTTGGCGATGGACCAGCCGAGCGCCCAGAAGAACCCGACCAGGAAGGCGAAGACGGCCGTGCCGGTCACCACCGCAGCCAGGGGGCGGGGGACCCCGCGCCGGGTGAGCCAGGTCTGGAGCGGGAAGGCGGCCAGCACCAGGTTCAGGGCCAGGAAGACGGGAGCGATGTAGGAGCGCAGCTCGTGGATGCCCATGAGCACGCCGAAGGCCAGGGCCAGACCGAGCAGGACGAGCACGCCCCGGGGCATGCGCGAGACGCCGGTGGCGGCGTCGCGCCGACCAGCCTCACCGCCACCATCCGTGCGGGATACTGCGCGAGGCCCGGTGCCGGGGGAGCGGGGACGGGTGGAACGTAGCGGGGCGATGACGGGCATGGGTGTCCTTCACTGTCGGAGTGCCGGGGACCAGACTAGGGCAGGACGCGGCAATGCACAGAAGTTTTGCACACTAGGAGTGCATTTGGCTCCTCCGGAGCCGATAAAGTGCCCTTGACCTGCACGTATGCGAGGTTTGGGCGAGTGCACCAGGGTCGGTAAACTAGAACAGTTGCCCACCCATCCGACTACGAAGGTTTGAGCGCACGTGCGTACTTTCAGCCCCAAGCCCGGTGACATCACGCGCACCTGGCACATCATCGATGCCGAGGACGTCGTCCTGGGTCGCCTCGCGTCCCAGGCCGCGATCCTCCTCCGCGGCAAGCACAAGACCATCTTCGCCCCGCACATGGACACCGGTGACTTCGTCATCATCGTCAACGCGGACAAGGTGGCCCTGACCGGCGCCAAGCTGGCCAACAAGAAGGCCTACCGCCACTCCGGCTACCCCGGCGGTCTGCGCGCGGTCTCCTACGAGCAGATGCTCGAGCAGCACCCGACCCGCGCGGTCGAGAAGGCCATCCGCGGCATGCTCCCCAAGAACGCCCTCGGCCGGGCCCAGCTCAAGAAGCTCAAGGTCTACGCCGGCTCCGAGCACCCCCACGCGGCCCAGCAGCCGGTCCCGTTCGAGATCTCCCAGGTCGCGCAGTAAGGAATTTGGCAGATGACTGACACCACCAACTTCGACGTCGAGTCGGACGAGTTCGACGAGAACGCCGTCTCCGAGTACACCACCGAGTCCTCCGCCGCCCCCGAGGCCGCCCCGCGCCCGACCGCGTCGGCCCCCGGCGCCGGGACCGGCCGTCGCAAGCAGGCCGTGGCCCGCGTGCGCATCGTCCCTGGCACCGGTGAGTGGAAGATCAACGGTCGCACCCTCGAGGACTACTTCCCCAACAAGGTGCACCAGCAGATCGTCAACGAGCCCCTGACCGTCCTGGAGCTGGACGGCGCCTACGACGTCCTCGTCCGTGTGCACGGCGGTGGCCCCTCCGGCCAGGCCGGTGCGGTCCGCCTGGGCGTGGCCCGTTCGCTGAACGGCGTCGACGTGGAGCTCAACCGTCCCGCCCTGAAGAAGGCCGGTCTGCTCACCCGTGACGCCCGCGTCCCCGAGCGCAAGAAGGCTGGTCTGAAGAAGGCCCGCAAGGCGCCGCAGTACAGCAAGCGCTGATCGCTCGTCGAGACGGGATCGACTCGACCTCAGCAGGACCGAAGGCCCCGTGGAGCACTGCTCCACGGGGCCTTCGGCCATCCACGACGGTGCGTCAGCCGGTCAGCGCATCGAGATGTCGTCGATGAGGAACGAGGTCGCCAGCGCGCTGTCCTCGGCGGCGATGAAGCGCAGGGTCACCGTCTTGCCCGCGAAGGCGTTCAGGCTGACGCTGCGCTGCACGTAGCCGGTGGACTTGTGCAGGTTCGACCAGGTGCCCAGGACGGTGGTGGTGCCGTTGCTGACCACCTGGACCTGCATCCGGTCGTAGGCCGTGCTGGTCGTGGTCTCGGCGGTGGCCACCCGCATCCAGAAGTCCAGGGTCGCCCCGCCGGAGGGGACGGTCACCTGCTGCTCGATGCGCTCGGTCCGGGTCTGGCCGTAGCCGACCAGCCAGGCCTTGTTGACCCCGGACCGGGCCGCGTAGCCGCCCGGGCCGATGCTGCCGGTGTCACCGGTCCAGCCGGTCGTCCCGCTCTCGAAGCCGCCGTTGGTCACCCCGGTGCCCGGCGTGGGCTCCGGGTCGGGCACCGGCGTCGTCCCGCCGCCGGTCAGGCCCGGGGTGTAGAGCAGCTTGTTGGGCGAGCCGCTGCCCAGCCGGCTCAGCCGACCGGTGGTGGAGGCACCATCGATGGCGGCGGACACCTGCGCGGGCGAGGCATTCGGGTTCTTCTCCAGGTAGAGGGCCGCGGCCCCCGCCACGTGCGGGGAGGCCATCGAGGTGCCGGAGATGGTGTTGGTCGCGGAGGTCGAGGTGTGCCACGCCGAGGTGATGGATGATCCGGGCGCGTAGATGTCGACGCACGAACCCCAGTTGGAGAAGTCGGACTGCGCGTCGCTGCTCGTGGTCGAGCCCACCGTGATCGCCGCACCGGCCCGGGCGGGAGAGACGTTGCACGCGTTCTGGCTCTCGTTGCCGGCGGCCACCACCACGGTGACGCCACGCGCGACCATCCGGTCCACCGCCGCGTCCGTCGCGGTGGAGGCGCCCCCGCCCAGGCTCATGTTGGCCACCGCCGGCCGGGTGGCGTTGTTGGCGACCCAGTCCATCCCCGCGATCACGCCGGAGTTGGCGCCTCGGCCGTCGCAGCCCAGGACGCGGACGGGGACCAGCGTGGTCTTCTTGGCGACGCCGTAGCGCGTGCCGCCCACGGTGCCAGCCACGTGGGTCCCGTGCCCGTTGCAGTCGGTGGATCCGCGGCCGTCGTTGATCGCGGTGAACCCGGAGGCCGTGCGACCTGCGAACTCGCCGTGGCTGGTCAGGATGCCGGTGTCGATGATGTAGCTGCGGACGCCCTGGCCGGTGGCGTCGTAGGTATAGCTGCCGTTCAACGGGAGCGCTCGCTGGTCGACCCGGTCCAGGCCCCAGGTGGCGCCGCTCTGGGTGTCGCTGACGCTGACGATGCCGTCCTCCTGGACGAAGGCGACGTCCGGATCGTTGCGCAGCTCCTCGACCTGGGCGGCGGTGAGCGTGGCGGAGAAGCCGCCCAGGGCCGAGTAGGTGTGCTTGACCTTCATGCCTTTGCCCTTGGCGGCCTTGGCCTTCTTCTCGGTCGCGGCCGCGACCGCTGCATGAGCCCGCGCGGAGGCCTTCTCGCTCGGGCCGGCCTTGGCCGCGGCGGGAGTCTCGAGCATGACGATGTAGGAGCCGGCCACGGCGTCGTCGGCCTTCAGCAGCGGGGCAGGGACCGACCGGCTGGAGGAGACGGAACCCTCGAGAGGGTCTTGGGGAGCGGCCCCGGAGGGGGCGCTCAGGCCCGCGGTCAGGGTCAGACCGGCGAGGGCGGCAAGCGTGCGTCGAGCGGTGCGGTGCATGCGGTTCTCCTTGGGGATGGGCCCGGCACGTCGTCGTGCCGGTGAAGGAAACTGTTGCGCCGCGGAGGGGTCCGTGGGGAGGACTTGGACAAACCTGTACGCACTCTTGACCCGTTCTTGACCGGTTGCAGAAGAGGCCTTGACCTGCTGCAGGAGAGGTCTTGACCTTCCGGTGGTGTGAGCACGTCCGGACGGGCCGGCGGACGTGGCTCGGGGCCCGGCCGGAAGGGTTTCTTCCGACCGGGCCCCGGTCAAGGGAGAGTCGTCGTGGTCAGGGGATCATGGCGTCTCGTCGGCAGCGCCCACGTAGAGCAGCAGGTTGGGCGAGGAGGGGTCGGTGCCCTGGACCTTGTCCGGCGTGGCGTCGGAAGTCACCGCGGCGACCACCTCGGAGGGGCCGGCGTCCGGGTTGGCGCCCAGGAACAGCGCGGCCGCGCCGGCGGCGTGCGGGGACGCCATGGAGGTGCCGGAGATGGTGTTGGTCTCCTCCGGAGAGCCGATCCAGGCGGAGGTGATGTCACTGCCAGGAGCGAAGAGGTCGAGGCAGGTCCCCCAGTTGGAGAACCCGGACTGGTCGTCGGTCTCGGTGGTGGAGCCCACGGTGATCGCCGACTCGGCCCGCGCCGGGGAGACGTTGCAGGCGTCCTGGCTCTCGTTGCCGGCCGCGACCGCCACGGTCACGCCTGAGGCCACCATGCGGTCGACGGCGGCGTCGGTGGCCTCGGACGCGGGGCCGCCCAGGCTCATGTTGGCGACCGAGGGTCCGTCCGCGTTCTCCGCGACCCAGTCCATGCCGGCGATGACGCCGGAGGTGGACCCGGAGCCGTCGCAGCCGAGGACCCGGACCGGCACGACGCTCGCGCCCGGGGCCACGCCGTAGGTGGAGCCCGCGACGGTGCCGGCGACGTGGGTGCCGTGACCCTGGCAGTCGTTGGTGCCCTCGCCGTCCTCGATCGCGCTGAAGCCCTCGCCGGTGCGGCCCTCGAACTCCGAGTGCTCGGCGTAGACGCCGGTGTCGATGATGTATGCGGTCACACCGTCACCGGTCGTGGGGCTGGTGTAGCTGCCGTCCAGGGGCAGGTCCCGCTGGTCGATCCGGTCCAGTCCCCAGCTGGAGGCCGCGGCAACCTCGATCGGGGTGGCGGTCATGATGGTGTCCCGCTCGACGCTGGCCACGTCCGGGTCCTTCGCGAGGTCGGCGGCCTGGTCGGCGCTCAGCTCCGCGGAGTAGCCACCCAGGGTCTCGTAGGTGTGCTCCACGTCGATGCCGGCCTCCTCGGCCTGGCTCACCTTGCGCTGCGTCTCACCGGCGATGGTGACCTTCGCGGAGGTGGAAAGTCGGTCCCCCTGGGCGGCCGTCATGGCCGTGGTCTCCAGCATCACGATGTAGGTGCCCTCGGCCTCGGCGCCGGCAGCGCCGCTGTCGGCGGCCATGGCGGGGGCCACGAGACCACCGGTCAGGGCCAGACCGGCCAGGCCGGCGAGGGTCTTGCTACGGGAGTGCTGCATGTGGATTTCTCCTTGTGGTTGAACTGCCGCCACAGCTCTTGCGGCGACATCTCCACCCATGCACACCGGAATGGTCCGAGGGAAGCCGAGACCGGCAAAATGCCACGATCAGAACCGAACCCTGACTACTCCTTGGTAACTTCTTGACCCTTGCTTGGGGCAGACTTGGGGAAGGTCACAGACACCACCCAGGGCGAGCGCGCTGCCCGCCCCCGCGGCCGGTCGCGCCGGTCATGCGTAGGTAGGTGGGGCATACTCACGGGTGGCCCAACCGTGGACGACGAGGAGAAGACATGGCACGACTGTTCGGCACCGACGGGGTGCGCGGGCTGGCCAACAAGGACATCACCGCCGAGTTGGCGCTGGACCTGAGCGTGGCCGTGGCCCACGAGATGGGCGGCCAGGGCGCCTTCGGCGGCAAGCGGGCCACGGCCGTCGTCGGTCGCGATCCTCGCGCCTCCGGGGAGTTCCTCTCCTCCGCGGTGATGGCCGGCTTCGCCTCCGCCGGCGTGGACGTCCTGGACGCCGGGGTGCTCCCGACGCCGGCGATCGCCTATCTGGTCTCGCGGATGAGCGCCGAGATGGGGGCCATGCTCTCGGCCTCGCACAACGCCATGCCGGACAACGGGCTCAAGTTCTTCGCGCGTGGCGGCCACAAGCTGGCCGACGAGATCGAGGACCGCATCTCCGAGCGGCTCGGCGGCGAGTGGGAGCGGCCGACCGGGGCGGCCGTCGGGCGCATCCGGCCCTTCCCCCGGGGCGCGGAGTTCTACATCGACCACCTGCTCACCTCGGTGCCCGGACGCCTCGACGGCCTGCGCATCGTCATCGACGCGGCCCACGGCGCAGCCTCGGCCGTGGGGCCCGAGGCCTTCCGGCGTGCCGGGGCGACGGTCGATGTCATCGGCGGGGACCCGGACGGCCTCAACATCAACGATGGAGCAGGGTCCACCCACCTGGAGCACCTCCAGGAGGCCGTGCGCCTGCGGGGCGCCGACATGGGTGTGGCCTTCGACGGCGACGCCGACCGTTGCCTGGCGGTCGACGCCAACGGTGAAGAGATCGACGGCGACCAGATCATGGCCATCCTGGCCGTCGCGATGCACGAGCGGGGCCAGCTCCACGACGACACCCTCGTCGCCACCGTGATGAGCAACCTCGGTCTCATCCAGGCGATGGAGCGTGAGGGCATCACGGTCGTCCAGACGGCCGTCGGGGACCGCTACGTCCTGGAGGAGATGCGGGCCAAGGGCTACAGCCTCGGTGGCGAGCAGTCCGGCCACGTCATCCTGCTGGACCACGGCACCACGGGCGACGGCGTGCTGACCGCGCTTGCGCTGGCCCAGCGGGTGGTCTCCTCAGGCACCCCGCTGCACGAGCTGGCCGGCGTCATGAAGCGTCTTCCGCAGGTCCTCATCAACGTCAAGGGTGTCGACAAGACCCGCGTCGAGGGTGACGAAGGTGTCCAGGCCGAGGTGGCCCGTGTCACCGAGGAGCTGGGAGCGGACGGCCGCGTGCTGCTGCGGAAGTCCGGCACCGAACCCGTCGTGCGGGTCATGGTCGAGGCGGACACCCAGGAGCGCGCCCAGGGCTTTGCCGACGCGCTCGCGGCCGTGGTCAAGGAGCGGCTCGCCCTCTGAGCTGGACGTCCCGGGCCTCCCGGGAGAGGGATCGCGGCCCCGTCAGCTCTCGGACGCGGCCGCGTCCCGTGCCTCGGCCAGCTGGGCCTCGATGTCGGCGACGAAGGCCTCGATCTCCTCGATGCCGTTGACCGGGCCTCCGGCGGTGAGACCGTCGGCACCCAGGAGGACGGCACCCGGGCTGGCACCCACCTCGAGGGCCTCGTAGACCCGGTGCCCCGGGTCCCACCAGATCCCCGGAACTCCGCTCGGGGCGGCTCCCTCGTCGAAGGGGCGTGGGCCGAAGACCATCTGCACGTCCAGCTCGGGCAGCTGCTCGCGCCAGGCGGGGAGCCGGTCGAGGGCGGCGTGCGTGGGGCCGCACCAGCAGTTGACCAGGATCAGGAGCTGGGCCCGTGCACGGGGGAGCGTCTGCAGCTCCACGGCCTGTCCGTCCCGACCGATCAGGATCCCACGGGGCACCGGCCGGCGCACGTAGTCGAGCTCCTCCTGCGCATCCTCGGCCCCCTGCCCTGCGCCTGCGTGCTCGTGGGGCGGGCCACCGGCCTGGCGCCGCGTCGCACGACGGGACGGAGACGGCATACCGGAGGTCCCCAGGATGAGGACCGCCACGGTGGCGGTCGCCACGGCCAGGAGGAGCCAGAGCCAGTCGTTGCCGGCGAAGGCGGTCACGAGGCTGGTCGCGGCCACGCGACGGAGCGCGATCCACCCCGCGACGAGCGCGAGCGCGACCAGGAGGGTGTTGCGCCACAGGGTCCGTGCGTTGATCCGGTGGTCGCCGATGCGTCCGAAGCACCCGCAGGTGGGGCGCGGGTCGAAGGTCATGGCCCGCGCCACGACGACCCAGAACGCGACGAACAGGCCCAGCGCGGCGGCGGCGCCGAGGGCGTAGGCCGGCCACCACGGGGTCAGCAGGAGGGCGGCCACGGCGAGCTCGCCCCAGGGCAGGGCGCGGGCGACCCATCGCTGCGTGAGGGGCGCGGGCAGACGGAGCAGCCGGAGGACGCTGTGCGTCGATGTGGTGTCGCGCATCTTGGCCAGGCCGCTGAGGACCAGCACGGCGGCCAGGACCAGGGGAGCCAGCACGAGGGCGTTCTGCATCGCTCCAGATTACGTGACCGGGGACTCAGATGATCTGGGAGAGCAGCCCGGTGTCGACGTCGTAGAGGAAGCCGCCGACCTCGGCCCGCCCCTGGATCAGCGGGTGGCTGGTCAGGGTGCGGACGTCCTCGGCGAGGGCCACCTTCTGGTCGGGCACGACGTTGAAGTGCTGCCACCAGGCGTCCTGGCCCGACTTCGCGCTGACCTTCTCGCGCAGCTCGTTCTGGGTGCTGGAGGCCATCGCGCACTTGGTGTGCGGCACCACCAGGATGCGGTTGACGTTGAGCAGGTGCACGCCCAGCACCAGCGCCTCCAGGGCCGCCTCGGTGACCCGACCTCCCGGGTTGCGGAAGATCTTGGCGTCACCGTGGGTCAGGCCCAGCATCTGCAGCGGCTCGATGCGGGAGTCCATGCAGGTCACGATCGCCACGCCGGCGCGGGCGATGCCGTCGAAACCGGTCAGCTCGCTGCGGGCGGCATAGTCGGCGTTGGCGGCCAGCAGGTCGTCGAAGGGGGAGCTCATCCGCGGGCCTCCACCTGGGCCCTCGTCGGGATGGTGGTGCCCAGCGGGGTGGTGACATCGGCGAAGAAGTCGTTGCCCTTGTCGTCCACGACGATGAACGCCGGGAAGTCCTCGACCTCGATCTTCCAGACGGCCTCCATGCCCAGCTCTTCGTACTCCAGGACCGAGACGTCCTTGATGCAGTCCTGCGCGAGCCGCGCGGCGGGGCCACCGATCGAGCCGAGGTAGAAGCCACCGTGGCTGGCGCACGCGTCGGTCACCTGCTGGCTGCGGTTGCCCTTGGCCAGCATCACCTTGGAGCCCCCGGCGGCCTGGAACTGCTCGACATAGCTGTCCATCCGCCCGGCCGTGGTCGGACCGAAGCTGCCCGACGGCATACCCTCCGGGGTCTTGGCGGGGCCGGCGTAGTAGACGGGGTGGTTGCGCAGGTAGTCCGGCATCTCCTCGCCGGCATCGAGGCGCTCCTTGATCTTGGCGTGGGCCAGGTCGCGGGCCACGACGAGCGGGCCGGTGAGGCTGACGCGGGTCTTGACCGGGTGCCTGCTCAGCTCCGCCAGGATGTCGTCCATCGGCTGCGTCAGGTCGATGCGCACCGTGGCGCCCTTGCCGGTGCCGGTGACGCCGTGCGACTCCTTGTCCAGCTCGGCGTCCACCTCGTCGGGAAGGAACCGTGCCGGGTCCGTCTCGAGCTGCTCGATGAAGACGCCCTCCGGCGTGATCTTGGCCAGGGCCTGACGGTCGGCCGAGCAGGACACCGCGATCGCCACGGGCAGCGAGGCGCCGTGCCGCGGCAGCCGGATCACGCGCACGTCGTGGCAGAAGTACTTGCCGCCGAACTGGGCGCCGATCCCGAAGTCGCGGGTCAGCTGGTGCACCTGGGCCTCCAGCTCGGGGTCGCGGATGGCGTGGCCGGCCATCGTGCCCTCGGTCGGGAGAGAGTCCAGATAGCGGGCCGAGGCGTACTTCGCGGTCTTGAGCGCGAACTCCGCGGAGGTGCCGCCGATGACGATCGCCAGGTGGTAGGGCGGGCAGGCGGCCGTGCCCAGGCTGCGCAGCTTCTCGTCCAGGAAGGACATCAGCCGCTCGGGGTTCAGGATGGCTTTGGTCTCCTGGTAGAGGAAGGACTTGTTGGCCGACCCGCCGCCCTTGGCCATGAAGAGGAACTTGTAGGCCGTCTCGTGCCCGGGCGCGGTGTCGGCGTAGAGCTCGACCTGGGCGGGCAGGTTGGAGCCGGTGTTCTTCTCCTCCCACGTGGTCAGGGGCGCCATCTGGGAGTAGCGCAGGTTCAGCGTCGTGTAGGCGTCGAAGATGCCCCGGCTGAGCGCCTCCTCGTCGTCGCCCTGCGTCAGCACGTGCTGACCGCGCTTGCCCATGACGATCGCGGTGCCCGTGTCCTGGCACATCGGCAGCACGCCCCCGGCCGCGATGTTGGCGTTCTTGAGCAGGTCCAGGGCGACGAACTTGTCGTTGTTGCTCGCCTCGGGGTCGTCCAGGATGTTCCGCAGCTGCTGCAGGTGCCCGGGGCGCAGGTAGTGGGCGATGTCGTGCATCGCGGTCTCGCTCAGCAGGCGCAGCGCCGCCGGCTCCACCTGCAGGAAGGTCCGCCCGTCTGGGCCCTCTACGGTGCTGACGCCCTCGGTGGTCACCAGGCGGTAGGGGGTCTGGTCCTCCCCGAGGGGAAGCATGTCGCTGTATCGGAACTCCGGCGCGCTCGTCATGGCCACCAGCCTAGTCCTGCGTCGCGGCCCCCAGGTCGGCGCGGGTGGGTGCGGCGGCGCCCGCCCGCCCGACGGTCCAGGAGGCGGTCGCGACGGCCCGGTCCAGGGCGGGGGAGAGGCCCTCGGGCGTCGCTGCGAAGAGGCGCTCGCGGGCCGCCGGTGAGCCCAGGAAGTCCCCGTCCGCGAGCCCGGAGAGCAGCCCGGACATGAACGAGTCGCCCGCACCCACGGTGTCCACGACGGGCACCGTGCGCGAGGGGAGCTCGAACCACATACCGGAGCGAGGCAGGTGGAGCAGGGGCCCGTCGGGGCCACGGGTCAGCAGCACCAAGCACGGGCCCAGCCGGCCCCACTCGCGCAGCACGTCGCCCGGCTCGGCGCCCGGGTAGAGCCACTCGACGTCCTCCAGGCTCGCCTTGACCACGTCGCTGCGTCCGACGCACTCTTCGATCCTGCCCCGGATGTCCTCGGGGCGACCCATGATGCCGGGGCGGCAGTTGGGGTCGTAGGACACCGTGGCCCCGAACCGGGCCCGCGCCATCAGGTCCACCCCCTGACCTCCGCCGGGCTCCAGGGTGGCGGCCACGGACCCGGTGTGGAGGTGTCCGACGCCGTCGAGGTCCTGCGGGGCGAGGTCCCAGGCGAGGTCGAAGTCGTAGTCCGCCACGCCGTCCGGGTCCAGCCGGGCGGTCGCCGTCGGGGTGCGCGGCGCCCGGTCGGACCCGGGGGTGAGGCGGACGCCGGAGCGGGCCAGGTGGTCCCTCACCCGATCTCCCCTCGGGTCCTTTCCGAGGTATGCGGTGAGGCGGCTCGGGTGCCCGAGCGCGGCCAGGCCGATGGCCACGTTGGCGGGGGAGCCGCCGACGAACTCCTGGGGGCCGGGCTTGTCGGTCCGCCCCGCCACGTCGTGCCAGGGGACGACGACGTCGACCAGCGCTTCGCCGACCGTCAGGAAGGCGGGCCTGGAGGGCTCGGTCACCAGGGCTTACTTCTGGGCGTCGGGAGCGAGCGCGTCGGCGATCTTGGCGACCTTGTCCAGGCGGTGGTGGGAGGTGACCTCCCGGATCGTGCCGGAGCGCGAGCGCATGATCAGGGACTGGGTCACGGCGGTGCCCGAGCCGTAGCGGACGCCGCGCAGCAGCTGGCCGCTGGTGATGCCGGTGGCGGCGAAGAAGCAGTTGTCGCTGGTGACGAGGTCCTCGGTGGTGAGCACCCGGTCGAGGTCGTGGCCGGCGTCGATGGCCTTCTGGCGCTCATCGTCGTCCTTGGGCCACAGGCGCCCCTGGATCACCCCGCCCATGGCGCGCATCGCGCAGGCGGTGATGATGCCCTCGGGGGTGCCGCCGATGCCGATGAGCATGTCGGCCGAGGACTCCTCGCGGGCGGCCGCCAGCGCACCGGCGACGTCGCCGTCGGTGATGAAGCGCAGCCGTGCGCCGGCGTCGCGGACCTGCTGGATGTAGTGGGCGTGACGCGGGCGGTCCAGCATGACCACCGTGACGTCCTCGACGTGCTTCTTCTTGGCCCGGGCCAGCCGGCGCAGGTTCTCGGCGATGGGCAGCCGGATGTCCACGCGGTCGGCGGCGTCCGGGCCGACGACGAGCTTGTCCATGTAGAAGACGGCCGAGGGGTCGTACATCGAGCCCTTCTCGGAGACCGCGATGACGGAGATCGCGTTGTCCATGCCCTTGGCGGTCGGGGTGGTGCCCTCGACCGGGTCCACGGCGACGTCGACTTTCGGGCCCGTGCCGTCGCCGACCTCCTCGCCGTTGTAGAGCATCGGCGCCTCGTCCTTCTCGCCCTCGCCGATGACGACGATGCCGTCCATCGAGACCTGGCTGAGGACCTTGCGCATCGCCTCGACGGCGGCGTTGTCGGCGAGGTTCTTGTCGCCCCGACCGACCCAACGGCCGGCGGCCAGCGCGGCGGCCTCGGTCACGCGCACCAGCTCCAGGGCAAGGTTGCGGTCGGGGAGCATCTGCTCGGTGCTGGGGCGGTGGTCGGTGGCCATGCTGGGACTCCTTCGTCGGCGGCGGAAGCGACTGCTCGTCAGCCTATCGGTGACCGTTTCGGCCGGGGTGGGCAGGGATGGGACGATGGATCGGTGAGCAGTTCTCCCACACCGACATCGCCCCCGCCGACCTCGACGCCGTCGGGACGCAGCACCGGCACCTCGGCCACGACGCAGCGGCCGGTGCCGGAGTCTGCCGCGGAGCGGAGCCGCAAGCGGCTGGCCTCCTACACCGTCCGCAACATGGTGCTGTCGGTCCTGGTCGTCCTCGCGATCGTCCTGGCGTGGTGGTCGCTGACCTTCAACCCCGAGGAGGACCAGCGTCGCCCTCCGGAGGTGACGCAGTCCGCGGCCCACGCGGTCGACCAGGCCGAGTGGCCGCTGTGGGTGCCCGACCCCGGCGAGGGGTGGAAGCCGATCGTGGTCTGGTTCGACCCGGTGGAGGGCGTCCAGACCTGGCACATCTCCTACACCTCGCCGGAGGGGGAGTATGTCGCGCTGCACCAGGCCGAGGACGTCACCCCGGAGTGGATGGGTGTGGTGCTCAAGGGCGCCGAGGAGTCCGGCGAGACGATCCTGCCCGGCCCCCACGGCGACCAGACCTGGCAGCACTGGGAGGGGGAGGAGAAGAGCAACGCCGAGCGCGGGTGGCTGCTCGGTCCGGAGCAGACCGGTGGCACGACCGTCGTCGTGCACGGCACGGCCGAGCAGGAGGAGTTCGAAGACTTCCTCCGATCGGTGGAGGCTCGTGACTGACCTGCCGGGAGGTCAGCTCTCAGGCGCGGTCGGCGTCGTCCTCGTCGGCCCCGGTCTCGTCGACGGCGTCCTCGTCCCCGTGGTCCGAGGCGCCTGACGCCGTCGTGCGCTCCAGGGTCTCCTGGGCCGCGTCCAGCTTGGCCTGGCAGTGCGCCGCGAGCTGCTCGCCGCGCTCCCAGAGCAGCATCGCCTCCTCGAGGGGCACCTGGCCGGACTCGATGCGGCTCACCAGCTGAACCAACTCGTCCCTGGCCTGCTCGTAGGACAGGTCGGCGACGGGGCGGGGGGCGGGCGTGCTGTCGGCCATCTCGATGTCGGTGCGCTCCACCCGGCCACCCTAACGCGATGGGCGCGTCGGGCGGTCGGCCCTGACCACGCCGCTGCCCGCGCCGGGACACGGGCCGGGAGATGCCCGCGCCGCGGTGTGGACCTCGGGCGACGGTGGACGGACCTGGGAGTCCCGGCGCGACGGTCTGCCCCAGGAGGCCTGCTTCTTCACCGTGCTGCGTCAGGCCATGACCGTCGACGGAGGGAACCCGATGGGCGTCTATTTCGGGACCAACACCGGCTCGGTCTTCGCGAGCCTGGACGAGGGCGTGAGCTGGCGCGAGATCGCCCGGCACCTGCCCACAGTCCTCTCCGTGGAAACGCTCTGAGGTCGGCGGCGAGGGGGTCACGGACCCGTCTGGCACCTCTGGCCCGGGCCGGTGCCTACCATGGCGGCGTGGAGGCGTTGACCGTCCTGGGCATCACCGTGAGCGATGAGGACATCGAGCGATGGCTGGGCTTCTACGCACCCGTGCGGCAGCCCTTCCGGACCCGGGACCTACCGGACGGACTTGCGGGCTCGCTCCCGGACGCCAGTCCTGAGCCTCCCAGCGACGAGCTTCGCGACACGTTCTTCATGTACGGCGGAGGCCCGTGGGTGTGGGTCTCCGAGGACGAGTTCGCCGGACTCCCACCCCGCACCAGGGCGGCACTGACCCGCGAGCGTCGCGGTCGCATCCGTCCAAGCCAGCCCCGGCCTGGCCGTCCGACCCGATGGTCGTCCCGAAGCTGCTGCGCTGGATCGGGTCGGGGACGAGGCCGAGCCTCCACCTCCTGGCTCGGGAGCAGCTGGAGCGCGCTTCCAACGGGCCGCTGCCACGAGCTGCGGAACTTGCCGGCCGGTTTCCGCTCCTGTCGGGGCCCAACTGTTTCGGCACCGTCATGGCGGTCGCGGGTGAGCCTGTGGAACAGGACTGGGTCCAGCCCGACCAGTTCCAGCGATGGCTCGACGAGCGCACCCTCCCCACGACATCCCGTGAAGCAGCTGCGGGTCCCGGTCAGGTTCTCGTATGGCGTCAGGACGGTGAGCCGGCCCACGCAGCCGTCACCGTCGGGGACGGCTGGGCGGTGCAGAAACCGTCCCAGTCGTGGTCGAGCCCGGTGGGGATCTGGCCGGTCGACGAGGTCATCAACCACTGGCGGATACCCGGGGTCCGGCTCACCCGTCACCACCTTGCCTGACCGCTGGAGCCATCCGCCGGGGCGGTGAGGCGATGACGGGTCAGCCGCCGACCGGGCGGACGGCGAAATCACCGCGGGCGACGGTGACGCGGAGCAGCTCGTCCGCGTCGACCTCCTCGATGTCGCGCACGATGCCGCCGTCGGCGTGCCGGACGACGGCATAACCACGCTCGAGGGTGTGCTGCGGGGAGACGGCGCGCAGATGGCGGAGCAGGCTCTCGGTCCGGTCGAGCTCCCGCTCGAGACGGTCTGAGAGGCGGGCACGGCCGCGGAGGGTGAGGTCGTTGATCTCGCTGCGGTGCTGGCCGATGATGGCCGACCGGTCCGCCATCACCGGCCTGCTCATCAGCGCCCGGAGGCGGTCGCGCTCGCCGACGATCCGGCGTCCCAGGGCGGCGACGGCGCGACGGCGCACCGTGGCCAGCCCGGCCAGCTCGTCAGTGACGTCAGGCACGATCGCGGCGGCCGCGTGGGTGGGGGTGGAGGCCCGCAGGTCGGCGACGAAGTCGAGCAGCGGGGTGTCCGTCTCGTGGCCGATGGCCGAGACCACGGGGGTGCGGGCGGCGGAGACGGCGCGCACGAGCGTCTCGTTGCTGAACGGCAGCAGGTCCTCGAACGCGCCGCCGCCCCTGGCGATGACGATGACGTCGACCTCGGGCGCGGCGTCCAGCTCCGCCAGCGCCCCGGTGACGCCCGGCACGGTGTCGGGCCCCTGCACCGCCACCTGCCGGATCTCCAGCCGGGCTGCCGGCCAGCGTCGCTGCACCCCCGCCAGCACGTCCCGCTCGGCCGCGGTGGCGCGCCCGACGATCAGCCCGATCCGGCGGGGCAGGAAGGGGAGCGGCTTCTTGCGTGCCGGGTCGAAGAGCCCCTCGCTGCGGAGCACGGACTTCAGGTGCTCGAGCCGGGCGAGCAGCTCACCGACCCCGACGTGGCGCATCTGGCGGGCGTCCATCTGTAGCGTGCCCCGCTTGGTCCAGAAGCTCGCCTTGGCGTGGACGACCACGCGGGCGCCCTCCCGCGGCGGGCTCGGCATCGCGTCCAGGGCCCCCACCGGGATCGAGACGGACAGGGACATGTCGACGTCGGTGTCCCGCAGGGTCAGGTAGGCGCGGTTCATCCCCGGCCGTCGGTTGAGCTGGACGATCTGCCCCTCGATCCACAGCGGCGACATCTTGTCGATGTAGTCGCTCATCTTCATGGACAGCGTCCGCACCGGCCACGGCGACTCGGCCGTGGTGTCACGGGCGGTGGGAGGCAGCGGCGTCGGGCTCACCGGCATAGCGTAGGCAGGATGAAGGACATGACGGAGGCGCCCCGCCTGGTGCTCGTCCACGGCACCCGGATGAACGCGCACCAGTGGGACGTCTACCGCGGCCTGCTCCCCGGGGTCGAGATCGTCACCCCCGACCTGCCCGGCCACGGGGACCGGGTGGGGGAGGAGTTCACCCGGGAAGCCGCGCTGGCCACCATCGCCGAGGCCGTGGGGACCGATCGGCGACGCCCGGTGGTGCTCGTCGGTCACAGCCTGGGGGGATATCTGGCCATGCTCTACGCCGCGGCACACCCGCGGGCGATCGACCGGCTGGTGCTGGTGGGGGCCACCGCCGACCCGGCAGGCCCCTTGACCCTGGTCTACCGCGGTTTCGCGGCGGTGCTGCCGCACGTCGGCCCGGAGCGGATGGCGCGCGCGGCCAACCGGCTCATGCGGGTCCTCGGGGTGCGGGGCGAGATGGCCGACGCGCTGCCCGACGGCGCGGCCTACGCCGCGCTGCCAGCCGCCTGGCGGCTCGTGATCGACGAGTGCGGTCCGGGCCTGCTGACGCACGTCGGGTGCCCTGTCGTGCTCGTCAACGGCCAGTGGGACCAGATGCGGATCCACGCCCGTCGGTATGCGGCAGCTGCTCCCCTCGCGCAGACGGTCACGATCCCGCGCGCCACGCACCTGCTCCCGAGCACCCATGCCCCGGCGCTCCTGGAGGTGCTCCGGGCCTGCGTGGACACGACCGTCCAGGCCCGACCCAGCCGCGCCACCTACGATGGTGCGCGTGACCACTTCGACCCCTGACCACCGACCGACCGACGTGAGCGTGCCCGCGCCCGGCCAGCCCGGGGACAAGCGGGTCCTCCTCGCAGCACCCCGTGGCTACTGCGCCGGCGTGGACCGCGCCGTCGTCACCGTGGAAAAGGCCCTGGACCTCTACGGCCCGCCGATCTACGTCCGCAAGGAGATCGTGCACAACAAGCACGTCGTGCGCACGCTCGAGCGCCGGGGCGCGATCTTCGTGGACCAGACCGACGAGGTGCCCGAGGGTGCCCGCGTCATCTTCTCCGCGCACGGCGTCAGCCCCGCGGTGCACGCCGAGGCCCGCGCGCTGAGCCTGCAGACCATCGACGCCACCTGCCCCCTGGTCACCAAGGTCCACCGGGAGGCCGTCCGCTTCGCCAGCGACGACTACGACATCCTCCTCGTCGGTCACGCAGGGCACGAGGAGGTCGAGGGCACGGCCGGTGAGGCTCCCGACCACATCACCCTCGTGGAGAGCCCCGACGACGTCGACAAGGTGACGGTGCGGGACCCGGAGAAGGTGGTCTGGCTCTCCCAGACCACGCTGTCGGTGGACGAGACGATGGAGACGGTGCGCCGGCTCCGGGAGAAGTTCCCGCTGCTCCAGGACCCGCCCAGCGACGACATCTGCTACGCCACGCAGAACCGCCAGGTCGCGGTGAAGCAGATGGCCGCCGACTGCGACCTCATGATCGTCGTCGGGTCGCAGAACTCCTCCAACTCCAAGCGTCTGGTCGAGGTGGCGCTGGAGTACGGCACCCGCGCCGGCTACCTGGTCGACTACGCGGACGAGATCGACGAGTCCTGGCTCGAGGGCGTCACCACGGTCGGTGTCACCAGCGGGGCGAGCGTGCCCGAGGTCCTGGTCCGTGACGTCCTGGACTGGCTCGCCGAGCGCGGCTACGCCGACGTGCAGGCGGTCACCGCGGCCGAGGAGTCGCTCCTGTTCGCGCTGCCCAACGAGCTGCGCCGTGACCTGAAGGCCGCCGGGCAGTCCGACAAGGTCCGCTACGACCCCACCACGGTGCCCGGCCACGACTCCGCGCTGCACTGATTTCCGCGACGTCCTACCACCCGGGGGCCAAACCGATTAGGGTGCTCAGCAGGACGACTCGCCGACGGGCCCTGTCGACCCTTGACAGGGCCCGTCGCCATACCCCAGACTCTCTATTGCGGAAAGGTTCTTCCGCATATTGGAAGTTCCAGTACTTGGACGCGATGATGCGGAGGAACGCCATGTCCGAGAGCACGATGGCAGCAGGCTCGACGGGCAAGCATCCCGTCGACGAGGTGCTGCCGATCTCCCAGATGTCCCTGTACGGGCTGCAGCACGTCCTGTCAATGTATGCGGGGGTCGTCGCCGTCCCGCTGATCGTCGGCGGTGCGCTGGGCCTGAGCCCGGCGGACATGACCTACCTGGTCTCGGCCTCCCTCTTCCTGGCGGGCCTGGCCACCCTGCTCCAGAGCATCGGCTTCTGGAAGATCCCGATGCTCAAGCTCGGGGCCCGTCAGCCGATCGTCCAGGGCACCTCGTTCGTGGCGGTCACCTCGATGATCGCGATCGGCACCGGCGCAGGCGGGGGCACCGACGGGCTGCGGGCCATCTCCGGCGCCGTCATCGCGGCCGGCCTCATCTGCTTCCTGCTGGCCCCGGTGTTCACCGCACTGCTGCGCTACTTCCCCGAGGTCGTCACCGGCACGGTGATCACCGTGATCGGCCTGGCGCTGCTGCCGGTCGGCATCAACTGGGCCGCCGGCGGCGTCGGTGCTGCCGACTACGGCTCCCTGAAGAACATCGGCATGGCCGGCGTGACGCTGCTGATCATCCTGATGATCTACCGCTTCCTGCCCGGTGCCTTCTCCCGCATCGCCATCCTGCTCGGCCTCGTCCTGGGCACCCTGGTGGCGATCCCCTTCGGGATGGTCGACTTCAGCAGGCTCACGGCGGCCGGCTGGTTCCAGCTGACCACGCCCTTCCACTTCGGCATGCCCACCTTCCAGATCAGCGCCATCGTCGCGATGGTCATCGTGCTGCTGGTGATCATGACCGAGACGGTCGCCGACGTCCTGGCCATCGGTGAGGTCGTCGACAAGCCGGCCGACCGCGACACCGTCACCGGTGGCGTCCGGGCCGACATGCTCTCCAGCGCCGTCGCCGGAGTCTTCAACGTCTTCCCCTTGAGCGCCTTCGCGCAGAACGTCGGTCTGGTCGCCATCACCGGCATCCGCAGCCGCTTCGTCGTCGCGGTCGGTGGCGTCATCCTGGTGATCCTCGGTCTGGTGCCGGTCCTGGGCGCCTTCGTCGCGGTCGTCCCGACCGCAGTGCTCGGTGGCGCCGGCGTGGCGCTCTTCGGCACCGTCGCGGCCTCGGGCATCCGCACGCTGGCCGGGGTGGAGTACGACGGCAACTCCAACATCGTCATCGTCGCGGTCTCGCTGGCCATGGGTATCCTGCCGATCGCCGTGCCGGACTTCTGGGTCAACTTCCCCGAGTGGTTCCAGACGATCTTCCACAGCGGCATCACCTCGGCCGCGATCACGGCCGTCCTGCTCAACGCCATCTTCAACGTCTGGGGCAACAAGACCCCCGACCGCGAGGGGCCGGTCTTCGCCGAGGCTCCTCCTCAGGGCACGATCAACGTCCGTGACGAGGAGCGGATGGCCGGCCGCGAGTTCGCCTCGACGGACCGTGGGCAGAGCCGGGGCATCGAGTTCCGTCGCCGCCGCGCGGCCGAGGGCCAGGTGCCCGAGGGTCACGTGCCCGAGGGGCGGGCGCCGGAGGGTCGAGCGCCCGAGGGTCACACACCTGGGCGTCAGGCTCCCGAGGACTCCGACCGGGGCTGATCGCCACCACGTCCCCGTAGCGGGGCGAGATTCCCCTCCCGGGGGAGATCTGGTCGTTTCCTTTTCCGGGTGGGGGGGTT